>JAPKZP010000652.1 GCA_026393735.1 Acidobacteriota bacterium | reverse complement strand
CGTGTGGCTGGTCGAAAGGCTGCCAGCGGTTCTCCGCGGCGTGGATGAGGTGCGCCTGAACCTGACGAGCGCCGTCGCGGAGATCACCTGGTCGCCTGCCGACACGCGCCTCTCGACCATCGCCCGTGCCCTCGACCGACTCGGGTACACGCCGCACCTCCATCGCGCCGCCGGGGTCCAGGAGGCCCGCCGGGTCGAAGACCGCGCCGCGCTGGCCCGGCTAGGCGTGGCGGCGGCCTGCGCGATGAATCTCATGTTCCTCCACGGGGCGCTCTACGCCGGCGAGTACTCCGGGATGGCGTCGCCCTACGAGACGTTCTTCCGCTGGCTTTCCTTCGCCGTGGCCGTCCCGGTGCTCCTCTTCTCGGCGCGCCCGTTCTTCCGGACGGCGCTCGCCGGTCTCGAAGCCCGCGTCGTCCACATCGACCTGCCCGTCGCGATCGCCCTGGCCGTCACGTTCGCAGCCAGCGCGTGGAACACGGTCCGCGGCAGCGGGCCGATCTGGTTCGATTCGCTCGCCATGCTGGTTGCGGCCCTCCTCGGCGCGCGGCAGGTTCAGCGGAGTGCCCAGCGGGCGGCCCTCGAGCGCGCCGACAGCCTGCGTGGGGCCGCCTTCCTCGAGTTCGCCCGGAAGATCACCGGGCCCGGCCTCGACGCACCCGTCGTCGAGGTTCCGTTGACTGCGCTGGCTCCAGGTGATTGTGTCGAGGTCCGCTCCGGCGAACTCGTCCCGGTCGATGGCGCCGTCGTCTCGGGCCGCTCGTCGCTCGACAACGCTGTCCTGACGGGCGAGACTGCGACGGTTCCCGTTCGGGAGGGCGACGCGGTCAATGCCGGCGCCACGAACCTCGGGGCGCGGCTCGTGGTCCGCGTCGATGCCGCCGGTGCGCAGACGCGCGTCGGTGCGCTCCTGGCCGTCGTGCAGGAGGCGCTCGCCAGGAAGCCCGCCCTCGTGCGGACCACGGACCTCCTGGCCCGGCGGTTCGTCCAGGCCCTGCTTGTCGCGGCCGGCCTCACCGCCGTCGCGTGGTTCCACCGTGGCCCTGCCGTCGCGCTCGAGCGCGTCGTCGCGCTGCTCGTCGTCGCCTGCCCGTGTGCGCTCGGGCTCTCGGTGCCGCTCGCCGTGTCGGTCGCGTTGCTGCGTGCCGCGCGCGCGGGGATCTTCATCAAGAACCCTGACGCCCTGGAGCGGCTTCGCCGGGTCGAGACCGTGCTGCTCGACAAGACCGGGACGCTGACCGAGGGACGGTCGACGGTGGCGCGCTGGCACGGCGATGACGCGGCGCTCCAGTTCGCGAGGGACCTGGAGTCGGAGTCGTCGCATGCCGTGGCCCGTGCGTTCCGCAGCTCGTGTGGCACGACGCTCAGGGCGGTGAGGACGGTTGCAGACGTGGTCGAGATCCCGGGACAGGGGATTGCCGGCCGGCTGGACGGCCATGACATCCGCGTCGGGAACCGGGCCCACGTCGGCGCCGGCGGGGCGTTCATCCCCGGCGAACTCGAGAGCGTGGCCGGGACGATCGTCGGCGACGGCTTCAGCCCGGTGTTTGTCGTCGTCGACGGGTGCGTGGCCGGCGTCGGCGGCATCGGGGACGCACTTCGCCCGGATGCCCGGCGGACGGTCGAAGCTCTGCGCGGGCGCGGCGTGCGCGTGCGGATCCTCTCCGGCGATCACCCCGCCATCGTCGCGCGCGTTGCCGCAAGCCTCGGCCTGCCGGCCGGCGACGCGCTCGGCGGCCTGACGCCGGAAGACAAGCGTGACATCGTGGCCGGGCTCGTGGCGGGTGCTGATCGCGCGGGCGCCGTGGTCATGGTGGGCGACGGCGTGAACGACGCCGCGGCGCTCGCGCTCGCCGACGTCGGGATTGCCGTGCACGGCGGTAGCGGGGCGACCATTGTCGCCGCCGACGTCGTGCTCACGCGCGAGGGCGTCGCGCCGCTCATCGACATCCTCGACGGGGCCAGCCGCCTGCGCGGCGTCATCGGTCGCAACCTCGGTTTCTCCCTGTTCTACAATGCCGGCGCGTCTGCGCTGGCGATGGCCGGCATGGTCGGGCCGCTCGTCGCCGCGATCCTGATGCCGGTCTCTTCGCTCACCGTCATTGTTTCGTCGGCCTTCACGCGCACCTTCGCGAGTCTCGCCGAAGTGCGAAGCACGAAGGCGGAGAGGGCCTGACGTGGAAACCATCTTCGTGCTGCTTCCGCTCGCCCTGCTCATCGCGGCCATCGCGGTCGGCTTCTTCATCTGGGCCGCGCGGAGCGGGCAGTTCGACGACCTCGACACCCCTGCCGTCAGGATTCTCTTCGACGATGAGGAGCCGCGCTCACCCGCCGGGCGCGATCCGTCGCCCATGGTCCGCCGGAGCCCTGGCAAAGGCGGCGATTCGACAAGGAGGGTTCTTCGATGAACCTACGGAGCAAGACCGTCCGCATCCTCGTGCTGCTGATGGCGGTGGTGGTCACGGGCACCCTGGCGTACGCGCTGAGTAATGTGCGCAAGGGCTATGCGCCGCGGCAACCCATCCTCTTCCGGCATACGCGGATGGCGGGAGTCCCGGTCTGGCAGACGGATGCGAAAGGCGAGCGGGTGAACGCCGGGGGCTTCGGAATCCCCTGCGTCTATTGCCACACGATGCCGTACAAGGGACGCCACTCGACGGTCCCGTCCACGGCCGTGTGCATGAACTGCCACTCGTCCGTCGGCCTCAACAGGGAATGGGTGCTGAGGATGAAGGAGTACTGGGATCGCGGCGAGCCGATCCCGTGGGTGAAGGTCTACGACCTGCCCGACTTCGTCTACTACGACCACTCGGCGCACGTGAACGCGAAGGACGCGCAGGGCAAGCCGTTGCTGCCGACCACCGACGCCGACGGCAAGCCGATGGTCGTGTGCCAGAACTGCCACGGCAAGATCGAGGAGATGGAGATCGTGTCCGTGCAGCACGCCTTCAACATGCAGTGGTGCCTCGACTGCCATCGGAAGCCCGAGATGAAAGCGTCGACCGACTGCGTCACGTGCCACAGGTGAGGCCTGCCCTGAGCGAGCGAAGCGAGTCGAAGGGGAGAAGACGATGAATCCGAACGACACCAGCGCGCGGCCGGACACCCCGGGGATGGATCGGCGCGAGTTCCTCCGGGTGAGCGGCGCGCTTGCGGCCGGCGGGGCCCTGATGAGCGCCGGATGCCAGGTACCGCAGGAGGCGACGGTCCCGTTCCACGACATGCCGGAGAACCTCGTCGACGGCATCGGGCAGGCCCGGTTCTTCCACACCGTGATTGACGGGTCGCCCGTCGTCGTCAAGACGCGCGAGGGGCGGCCGATTCTCGTCACGCCGCGGCCGAACGACGCGAGCGGCCGCGGCCTGACGGTCCGTCATCAGGCGGCGCTCATGGACCTTTACGATCCCGATCGCGCCGGCGGTCCGCTGTCGGTGAGACGCGGAAGCGGCGCGCCCGTCTCGTCCAGTTGGGCGGTCGTCAGTCCCGATGTCGTCTCCAGGCTCAAGGCGGCCGGTCCGAAGGCGGCCCTGCTGACCGGTCCCGTGAACAGTCCGGCGCTTGCCGCCGCGATTGCGGCCATCACGTCGCGGACCGGCGCGCGGCACGTCGTCTGGTCGCCGCTCGAGTGCGACGCCGCCAGCGACGTCTGGCGGCAGGCATTCGGCAACACGCGGGTGTCGCGGCCCCGGCTCGACATGGCGGATCTGATTGTCGGCCTCGGCGCGGAGTTCCTCGACCGGCCCGGCGACGGCCTCGAGCGCGAGTTCGCGGCGCGGCGGTCGCCGGAGCAGACCGATGGCGCTCGAATGAGCCGGTTCGTCCAGCTGGAAGGCCGTCTGACGCTCACCGGGGCGAACGCCGACCGGCGGATCAGAGTGCGCGATTCGCACCTGGCCCGTGTCGGAGCGGGACTCGCGCACGAGTTGATCGTCGTGCGGAAGATCGGCCCGCTTGCGGCCGACGTGGAGGTGGGGAAGGCGCTCGCGCCCTTCGCCATCGACCAGGTGGCGGCCGCGGCCGGCCTCGACGTCAAGATGCTGAAGGCCCTTGCCGACGAACTCGCCGCCGTCCAGGGGAAGGCGCTCGTGATGGCGGGCGGATCGGCGGTCGCGTCGGCGTCCGGCCCCGCGATTGAACTCGCGGCCCTGCTGCTGAATGTCACGCTTGGCGCATTCGACGCCGGTCTCTTCGACGAGACCGCGGCGTCGGAGCCGGCCGCCGCTGGAGGGGCCGACCTGGCGGCGCTCGCCGGCGCCATGCTGGCGGGGAACGTCGACCTGCTGGTCGTCGCCGGGGCGAACCCGGTCTACGACGCTCCGGCGTCCCTGAAGTTCGCCGAAGGCATGAAGAAGGTCCGCTTCGTCGTGTCGCTGAACGACCGGCTCGACGAAACGACGCTCGTCGCCGACGTGCTGCTGCCGGCGAGCCATCCATTCGAGTGCTGGGGCGATGCCACGCTGCCGAAGGGCCTCGTCGCCATCCAGCAGCCCGTCATTCAGCCGCTCTTCGACACGCGCGGCCTCCTCGATGTCCTCGTCGAGTGGGGTGCCGGCGTGGGCGACCCGGCCGCGCTCGCCGCGGTGACGGCAGCCGCCACGCTGCCGGCGGCTCCGGCCCCGGCCACGGCGGCTCCGGCTCCGAATCCCAGTGTCGCGTGGCGTTACCTGCGCGCGGCGTGGGCGATGCGGTTCGCGACCG
>JAPKZP010000609.1 GCA_026393735.1 Acidobacteriota bacterium | reverse complement strand
GCCGCGAGTGCGAATGTGCCAACCCAGTGCTGCGTGCTCATTTCGCACCTCCCTGCCCGGCTCCCAGAGTGATCCGTCCCGTGTCTCCCCACGCGTTCGCCGACGCGACCGTGACGTCAATCCCGGTCACTGCGGGTGGCACCTGCACGGTCCATTCGAGCTTCACACTCCGGCCGCCGTCGATCTCGTTGATGGGCGTCCGGGCGCGGCCGGAGAGGAACGCGATGTCCTTCGCCGCGCCCGTTGTATTCAGCGTCACGATGGCCGGCGGCACGTGATGGTTCTTCCGTCCCATCGCCGTCGGGAACGGCAGGTACCCGGCGTTCTCGACCCACAGCGTGAGTGTGTAGATGCCGGCGCCATTCGCCCGCGCCTCGGTCTTGAGCACCTTCAGCCGCGGCAGCTTCTCGGCCAGCTTCATGACCCACGGCACCTGGCCGTCGAGCAGGGTCTTCACCATCGACGCCGGCGGCGTCGTGTCGGTGAACGGCACCGCGCCGCCGATCTCGACGTCGCCAAGGCGAGGATGCTTGAACGCGGTCCAGTTGACGTAGCCCTTGCCCTGCAGTTCCTTGTCGCTGAAGGCCAGCAGCGCCTTCTGCGCCGGGTCGGCACCCGCCGCGTCCTTCGGCTTCGGCATCTGCTTGAGCATGCCCGCCATCAGCTTCGGCGTCATCTTCCCGGACTTGACGCCGTCGAGCAGCATCGCCGGCTTGATGGTGTCGGGCGCCCCGGCTTCCTTCAGGAACGCCGCGATCTTCGCCTCGCCAAGGGCGACGAAGGCCTCCGATGTCATCGTCTCGAGCGACTCGGGCGTGATGCCTGACTTCTCCTTGTCGTCCGCCTTCGTCTCGGGCAGCGTCCAGAGGTCCATGCTGAAGGTGGGCACGCCCAGCTGATAGTAGGACCACAACTCGAACGATCCGTCCTTTGGCTGGGGCGGATCGAGCCGCTTAGCGTCGAGCTTGTTCGCCTTCAGGAATTCCTTGTACTTCTCCGAGAGTTCCTTGTAGAACTTGAGGTCCTCTTCGACCGGGTTGACCACGGCGCCCAGGCCGAGAAACGACGCGATGATCCCCTCGGTGATCTCGAATCCCGGCGGCGCCATCGGCCGCACCATCTCGACGATCTCCTTCATGGTGTAGGTGCGGTTCGGATCCGCGCCGAAGCGGGTCGCGATCGCCTCCGGGATCTTGATCGCGTTGGCGTCGAAACTCCCCTGCCGGCCCCCGGCTGGCGGCTGCAGGCACATGTTCGTGGCGCCGAACGTGAACGTCATCGCGATCTCCGGGTGGCCCATCGCGAATTTCATGATGCCGAACGTCTCCGGCTCACTTCCTGGCCACCGCCCGCCGGTGGCCGTCCAGGGGTGGAACAGGTGCGGGAACGTGATCCCAATGTTCGTGCCGCCGGCGGGATCCTCGTTGTACTCGCCGTCGCCGTCGTTGTCGATCCCTTCCGCGTAGAGCTTGTAGAGCCCCTTCTCACCCTTGGCGGAATCGGCCTTGCGCATCAGGCGCGGCTCGCCGTCCACGGGGATCCACTCGCCGGCCGGGTCTTTCACGCGCATCTCGGTGATGATGCCGTTGCCGTCGAGGTCCTCGGGACCGTCCTCGTCGGCCTGGTCGTCCATATCGTCGTTCCACCTGCTGGCGTTGCGCTCGTCGCTGACGAGCGGCGTGCGGCCGTACCGCGCAGCGGCGTCCGGGTTGCCGGTGGGGAGGATGAACCAGGTGAGGGTCTGCGCCTCCGCGGGGTCGGCGGCCAGCCGGCCCGCGAGCCACAGCGCCGCCTCGGTCGACACCGGCAGCACACCGTCGAGGTTGGCGACCACGAAGACGGCCGGCTGTGTCCGGGTCTTCTTCCCCGCGTCGGGGCCAATCTCCAGCACAGTCAGATCAATCCCGCCCGGGCTGGTCGCGAGCTTGTGAAGCGCCGTCCGGGACGGATTGGCCTTGCTGATGGCGAGGAGCGCCGCGTTGGCGTCCTGCGGAGAACGATAGCGGTCGGGCGTGGGCGCCGTCTTCACGGCGTCCGCCTGTTTGGCCGCCGCAGGCTGGACGGCCGGCGCCGCTGGCTTCTGGGCGTCGATCGCGACACTGGTGCCGATGACCGCGGCTGCCAGGGCAACCGGCAGCAGGCCTCGACGAGACATGATGATCATGGACCCTCGCTGATGAAGAAACGAACAGACGGGGAGCGGCGACGCGAGCCGATGGGGGTCTTAGGATGAGACGAACGCGGCGAACCAACGGTTCACGGCCCGCCGCGGGGCATCAGGTCTTGCGAGCGTATCTTGTGTCGACGTAGTTGTCGACAAGCGCGCGGAACGCAGCGGAAAGTTCGTCGTACGTGCCCCGCAGCGTCGTGAAGTGCTGGCCGTCCACGTACACCGGGCAGGTTGGGGCTTCCCCGGTGCCGGGCAGGCTGATGCCGATGTTGGCGGCCTTCGATTCGCCAGGGCCGTTCACCACGCACCCCATCACCGCCAGGGTCATCGTCTCGACGCCGTCATAGCGCGTCTTCCACACAGGCATCTGCTCGCGGACATAGTCCTGGATGCGTTCCGCCAACTCCTGGAACGTCGTGCTCGTCGTGCGCCCGCACCCGGGACACGCCGTGACGCTGGGCGCGAACGCACGCAGGCCGAGCGCCTGCAGCAGTTCACACGAGGCGTAGACCTCTTCCCGGCGATCGCCCCCCGGCCGCGGCGTCAGCGAAATGCGGATCGTATCGCCGATGCCTTCGTTCAGCAGCACGCCCATCGCCGACGCCGACCACACGAGTCCCTTGACCCCCATGCCGGCCTCGGTCAGCCCGAGGTGGAGCGGCTGGTCGGTCCGCGCGGCGAGCGAACGGTAGACGGCAATCAGGTCCTGCGGCCGTGACACTTTGCAGGAGATGATGATCTGATCCTTCCGCACGCCGCTCTCGAGGGCGAGTTCGGTGGACTCGATCGCCGACAGCACCATGCACTCGTTGACGATGTCCTCGGAGGTCAAGCCCAGGTCGTGGTCGGTGTTCTCCTGCATCTTGCGCATGACGAGATCCTGGTTGAGGGACCCGCCGTTCACGCCGATGCGAATCGCCTTTCCGTGCTCCACCGCCACCCTGCAGATCGTCGAGAACTGCTCGTCGCGCCGCCTGCCGGTTCCGACGTTGCCCGGGTTGATGCGGTACTTGTCGAGCGCCGCCGCGCACGCCGGGTACTTCGTCAGCAGGAGATGGCCGTTGTAGTGAAAGTCGCCGATGAGCGGCGCACGGCACCCGGCCAGCATCAGCCGACGCTTGATGGACGGCACGGCCTCCGCCGCCTCGGGCAGGTTCACAGTGACGCGCAGCATCTCGGATCCGGCCTGCCCCAGCTCCAGGCACTGCCGGAGCGTCGAGTCCACATCGGACGTATCCGTGTTGCACATCGACTGCACGACGACGGGCGCGCCGCCGCCCACCTGGATGCCCGCCACCTGCACGCCTACGGTCTTGTGTCGTCCTGCCGCCGCCATGATGCGCCCCGCACTTTCGTCGTTGGCTGCAATCGATCATATCATTAGGATTCTGGAGGCTCCCATGAAGGCGATTCGCGTCCATCACACCGGCGGTCCCGACGTCATGCGCCTCGAAGAGGTGCCGGACCCGGTTGCCGGTCCGGGCGAGGTGGTCGTCCGCCTGCGCGCGGCAGGGGTGAACCCCGTGGACACCTACATTCGCAGTTCGTCCCACGGACGCCAGCCCGTCCTGCCCTACACGCCAGGCTCGGACGGGGCCGGTATCGTGGAGGCTGTCGGTCCGGGGGTGACGGGCCTCGATCCCGGCGATCGCGTGTACGTGAGCGGAACCACCAGCGGCCCCTTTGCCGGCACGTACGCCGAACAGGCCGTCTGTCTTCCGGAGCACCTGCATCACCTGCCGGACGGTGTGTCGTTCGCGCAGGGCGCGGCGGTGAACGTGCCGTACGCGACCGCCTACCGGTCGCTGTTCGATCGCGCCATGGCCAGGCCCGCCGAGTCGCTCCTCGTGCATGGCGGCAGCGGCGGCGTCG
>JAPKZP010000715.1 GCA_026393735.1 Acidobacteriota bacterium | reverse complement strand
TTGAGCACATGGATCGTGACGCCGTCGCGCACGACCGTCTGCCTGCGATCGACCGTGGGCGTGGTCGTCACCAGATCGACCGCGCAATCGTCGCGCTGGCGCAAGGCATCCAGCAGGTTGACGATCCAGGAACAGGCGTGCGAGGACATCACCCGCGCCACCTGAAGCCCGAACGGGCCGAGGTCGTGCGTCGGATAGGGACAGAGCCACGTGATGCGTAGCGGAGTTTTCACTTCGTTGTCGGGGGGGCATGTACCCGCTCCCCGTTCCGGGTGCCACTCTGCCGCCGCGCCAGATCCCGCGCATCGCCGAATCCCATCCCTCACCCGAGGGACAGGTACAAGCGTCGGTAGGATTCGGCGATGACGGGCCAGTCGTATTGCGCAAGCGCGAGCCGGCGGGTGCCGCGGCCGCAGGCGGCGCGCCGGGCCGGGTTCCCGAGCAGTTCGAGCATCGCCGAGGACGCCGCGCCGGCGTCGCCCGGCGGGACGTAGGCCGCAGCCGTGTCGCCCAGGTAGTCGCGCGTCGCCTCCAGATCGGTCGCCACCACGGGCAGCCCGACGGCCATGGCCTCCAGCAGCGCGTCGTTGGCCATGGCGTCCCGCAGGGGCAGATACAGCAGATCCGCCGAGCGGTACGCATCCAGGAGTTCCGCGTCGGTGAGGCCGCAGCGGAACGCGACGTTGCTCCGCTCGCCGCCCAACCGCTCCCGCGCCTTCGCGATCACGTTCGGATTCGCAATCACGAGAAACCGCACGGCCGGGTCCGCCGCACTCAGCCGGCGCACGGCCTCCGCCCAACATGCGTAGTCGCGCATCCAATTCCCGACGGTCAGGACGGTGGGACGGCCGGCTGCGCCCGTGCCCGGCCCGGGGCAGAAATGCTCCGCGTCGACCCCGAGCGGGACGTATTCGACGCGCATGCCCGGAAACATCGCCCGGACGGGCTCCACGTGGCAGCGCGTCTGCACCACGAGCAGATCGCACGCCGCGAGGGAGACGAAATAGCGACGGTAAAAGGAGTTGCCGCGCATCTCCTGAAGGAACGAGGGGGGCTGGTGACACGTCGCGACCAGCCGATGCCGGCCCTTCCACCCTCCGCTCCGCCGCAGCGTGTTCTCCGAGAAGTAGTGATGGACCACGCACGGCGACCGGGCGTGGAGCGCCGGCCACAGGAGCCATTCGCTCGCCGCAAACCATCGCAGCCGGAGCCGGCCCGACAGGGCGGGGTGCAGCCACTCCCAGCGCGGCGGCGTGACGTCGATCACGCGCATGAACGCCCGCACGGCCGCGGCAGGGTCTGCCGGGTCGATTCCGTACTTGGACAGGACATCTTCGGCGGTTGTTGTCCCAGGGACGATTCCCGGACGCGCATGACTGGTGTCGCTGCTCTGGGCTGCGCGGGCGTCGAGGATGGCAGCGGCTAGCGGTCCGCCATGCATGCCTGCAGTGAGTTTCTCTGCACTCGCGTAGGTGTCCCAGTCGATTCCGAGCCACTGGACCCC
>JAPKZP010000143.1 GCA_026393735.1 Acidobacteriota bacterium | reverse complement strand
GTCGATGGCGAGTACATGATGGTCACGGCGATCCCGGCATCGGGGTTTGTCGACGTCCGGGCGCGTGGCGACCGGGGCGGCACGGCGAAGGCGCACAACATCCTCGCCCCGGTCACGTTTGGCCTGGCGTCGGACATGGTGGGGCTGCCGGCGCGGGAAGCGATCCCGATCCCGGCGAAGGACTTTGACCTCGCGCAGCTCGGCGCGGATGTGGCGGCCCTGCCGTGCCCGATTCGCGACACGATTTACTTCATCAACAAGGCGTCGGCCCTGGGCACGACGACTCTGGGCAACCCCGGCGCCGATCAGAACGGCCTCCGGGTGACGTTCATCAACACGACGGACTACGCGGCCGTCGTCACCGTCGCCGCGTGCTACGACGGCAGTACCGGCGCGCACACGACGCTGACGTCTCCCGCCTATCAGGGTGCGGGGTTGACGCTCATCGCGTGGCAGACCAAGTGGTTTGTGCTGGCGCAGTCGGCGTCCTATCCGTGGATCATTTCGTAGGCCCACGACACGAAGACGGGTTGGCCGGGCCTCCAGACGGGGGTCCGGCCGCTTCCTGAGGAGTACGACCATGCGTAGAGTCCTGGTGCTGATGGCGGTCTTGGCGGTCCTGTTCGGCGTCTCGACGCCCGTTGGCGCGCAGGACATCGCCGCGATGAGCTTTGAGCAGTTGACGGTGGCGAATGCGTCTAAGGTGCTCGCAGATAGCACCCTCATGACCGGCGGGAAGGTCGCGGCGCGCTGCGTCGGGGTCTTGGAAACGGCCGAGATTCGGATCCGCGTCGACGGCACGGCGGCCTCGGCCACGGTTGGCCAGGTGGTCTCACCGGGATCCGTGGTGGACATCCGCGGCGTGGATAACGTGCGTCGGTTCTCCGCGTTTCGCACGGGTGGCACGAGCGGCGTCTTGCCGATGACCTGTTACCCGAGTCCGGCGGACACGTCGCCCGTCAATCCGATCACCGTCAGTCCGACGCCCGCCGTCACGGCTGCCAATCTGATGCCCGATGGCACGGCGGCGCTCCCGTCGCCCGCGTATGCGTCCGACACCAATTCGGGCCTCTACCGGATTGGCGCGGACAACATCGGCGTCTCACTGGGCGGGGCCATCGAACAGAACTGGACGGCGACCGCGACCTCGCCCGGCGCCAGTGACGGCAACGCCCTCGGCACGTCCACGTTGATGTGGAGTGACCTGTTCCTCGCCGCCGGGGGCGTGATCAACTGGAACAACGGGAACGCCACCCTGACGCATCAGGCGGGGCAGTTGGATTTCAGCCGACCCATCAGTGTCGCCAACGCCGATACGACCGCCGGTGCGGTCAAGTTCTTCGAGGATAGCGACAACGGCGCCAATGCGGCCACGTTGATCGGACCCGCGTCCACCGCGGACGTCACGATTACCTTGCCCGCGTCGGCCGGGACCGTGGCCTTGGTCGAAAACAAGTTGTCGGCCTTTGCGGCGACCACCAGCGCGGAACTGTTCGGCGTCGTCAGTGACGAGACGGGCGGGACGGGTGTCGTGGTGGGCTCCATTAGTCCCGTCTTCGGGACCGATGCCACGGTCGGCGCCATCGCTTCACAGGATGTGATCAAGGTCTTGCCGGTCACGTCTGCCACCCGCTTCACAGGCACTCTCAGCCCCGCGGATCTGACGGCCAACGTAACCTGGACGATGCCGATGGTGGACGGGTATGTTGCCACGACTGGCGCCTCGGACCCGCGCATTACCGCCGGGAGCGGCACGGGCGTCACCGTCAATGAAGCCGTCGCGCTTCGGCGTGCGGTCTACAAAGTGACCGTCACGTACGCGCAGTTCGATGCCGCCGCGGTGACACACGACCTCACCATCGCCACGTTGCCGGCCAAGACACGATTGGTCGGCGTCTACGCGCACGTCTCGACGCCCTTCGTCTGTGCAGCCGTTTGCACAACGGCCACCCTGAGTGCCACTCTCGGCACGTCGGCCGGCGGTGCCGAAATCTTGGATAGTTTCGACATCGACGCCGCCGCGGCCGTCTTTGGCGACACGGACGCGGAACTGGGGTCGGCGGTGGACGCCGCGGCTCGGGTGCAGGATGCGTATCTCGCCTCGTGGTCCGCGACCCAGGCGATTGTCCTGCGGGCCACGAGCGGCACGGGTAACTGGGGTAATGGCTCCGGCACGAGCAATCTCAACGCGGGGACCGTGGTTTTTTACTTAATAACTGAAATCCTACCATGACGATGGTCCACCGGAGAGAGTGCGTCGCCTACAGGCCATCCTGCGCCGAGCCTCCACAGGATCGTCGCTGGTTGGAGTCCAGTCTCGCGGGACCACGCGGACAGGCACTTAGTATGCCCATGCCACGTCAACAGGCGATTGTCTCGCTTGTTTTCGGATTGCTGTCTCGGTGTAGCCCATCGGCAATTGCCGGAACTGTAGGGTCCGTGTACGTCAATGCGGTCAAGGGAGTGTCGAACTGTTGGACGAGAGCCCATGTCTCGAAAAAACGCGGCGAAGTCTTCGCGCCACTCATCGCTCATGGTAATCCCGCGCCCACCGTACAGCGCGTATTTCTGATTCTTGCGGTTGTAGCATCGCGCCTTTGCCGATGCCCACACTCGGTATTCGATCGTCCTGCTACGCCCGTGCGTTCTGTTGACCGCTCCAATGCGTTCATTCCGAATGCAACCGCACGACACCTGCGTGCCCTTTCTCAGCGCGTTTGTCGCGACAAGCACCTCGCGGTCACAGTCGCAACGACACCACCATCGCGTCCAGCCTGGGTAATAGGGCGGACCAAGCCTGAGCGCGACAAGTCGCCCGAAGCGTTGTCCAGAGAGGTTAAGCCGTTTCATGTGGGCATTATACCACTAAAAACGACCTTCTACCTCATGCTAGAGGCCGGGACATGACCCGCACGGAGATGACCATGCGACGACTCCTGCTGCCACCTTCGAGCAAATCCCCGTGGCGAACAGCGCCATCGGCATCACCGCCGCGATTCGCGCCAACATGGCCGGCTGTGGGTTCCGTCTAGAGACGGCCCAGATCCGGTGGCGCATTGACGCCGATCCGACCGCCTCGGTCGGCACGGTCATGGATCCCGGCGACGTGATCTACGTGGACCGCGCCGAGGATCTGATCCGAATCAAGTTCATTCGCACCGGCACAACGAGCGGTCTCTTGTCGGTGTGGTGCTGGAGTCAGTCATGAAGGTGTGCTATCCGTCCTGGCGCTACCACGCCACGGAACCGGCGCGGATCGTCCAGACTCAGGCCGAGTCCGAGGCCCTTGGGCCGGGGTGGTCCGATTCGGCGGCGCCCGTGGTGGCCTCACCGCCCGTGCCCAGACCGGATGCGCCGGCGCCTGTGGGGGTGGAGGTGAAGATGCCCGAGTCCAAGAAGCCCGTGGGGCGTCGCCCGGTGAAGTAGCGCCGCGCCTCGCACAGAGAGGATCCGATGCCAAGCGCGACCGACCTCATCACGCGGTCCCTACGTCTCTTGGGCGTGCTGGACGCCACCGACACGCCGTCGGCGGAAGACCTCGCGATTGGCAAGATCGCGTTGGACGATTTTGTCGACGGGCTCGGCGCGGAGCGCGCCAGCCTCTACATGGTGACGCGGAGCGTCTATCCGCTCACGTCGGGCACGGCCGCCTACACGATTGGCACGGGGGGAGCCTTCAATCAGGTGCGCCCGGTCTGGATTGAGGGCGCCAGCGTGCGGCCCAGTCGTACGGCGTCGCCCGCGATCGAGATCCCTCTCGGGCGACCATTGACGCTGGCCGAATACCAGGCCATTCCCGTCAAGACCACCACCGGGCCATATCCGACCGCCTGCTACTACGACCACAACTGGGTCGCCGGTCTCGGGACGATTACGGTGTACCCCGTCCCCGACAACAGCGTGTGTGACCTTGTGCTCTACACGCCGACGGCCGCCACGGGATTCGCTGACCTATCGACCGTCTACACCTTCCCGCCCGGGTGGGCGCGGATGTATCGCTACTGCCTGGCGATCGAACTCGCCTCGGACTTCGACGCCCAACCCTCGGCGCGCGTGCAACAGATCGCAAAGGAATCGCTCGCGGTCGTCAAGCGCGCAAACTTTCGCCCCACCGACGCCTCGCTGGATCCCGCCATGCCGGGCCTCCGCGGCGTGGGGCGCTACAACCTGAACACGGACGGGTACGGAGGCACGTACTGATATGCGCGTGCCGTGGCCGAACTTCTGCGGGGGCTCGAACGTGTCGCAATCCTCGATTGCCGACGCGCAGCAGACCGTGAACTGGTATCCCGAGCCCCGCGACGTCCCCGGCGGCAAGACCGCGATGGCCCTCTACCCCACGCCCGGCGTGGAAACGCGCGTCACGGCGATTGAGACCCCCGGACGGGCCTTGTTTCATCAGAACGGGCGGTGTTTCACGGTCATCGGCGCGACGTTCTACGAAGTGTTCGATGCCGGCGGGGGCGTCTTCACGCTGACCAATCGGGGGACCGTGGCGGTTGACGCCAATCCGGCCACCATCTGTGGGAACGGCGACGGCGGCGGCCAGTTGTTCATCACCTCGGGCGACGTCGGGTACAGCTACGACCTGACCACCGACACGCTGGCGGTGGAACGGGCCTCAGGCAACACGATGTGCGCCATGCTCGATGGCTACATCCTTGTCTTGGACTCGGCCACGTCCACCGTCTACGTCTCGGACCTGTTTGACGCGACCACCTGGGATCCCACGCAGTACGCCCAGCGGTCGACGGCGCCCGATCGCTGGGTCGCCCTTGTCGTCCCCAAGAGCGCCCGAGAAATCTGGTTGCTGGGAGACGAGACGTCCGAAGTCTGGAACAACGCGGGCACGTTCCCCTTCCCGTTTGTGCCCATTCCCGGCGCGTTGCTCGCCCACGGGTGCGCGGCGCCCTTCTCGGCGAAGGAAGTGGAGGGCGGGGTGCTGTGGCTCTCCAAGACCGCCGACGGCCAGGGGGCCGTGGTCTTGGCGACCGGCGGAGCACCCCGCCCTGTCTCGACGTTCGCGTTCGAGTGGGCCTCGCATGGCTACACGACGATCGATGACGCGATCGGCGCCGGTTATCGGGCGGCCGGACATACGTTCTATCTCGTGACCTTGCCGACCGAAGACGTGACGTGGGCCTTGGATCTCTCGACGAAGATGTGGACGACGCGGGGCACCTGGGTCAGTGCGTCCAACGCCTATGTCGCCTGGCGTCCGCGCTATCACGCCTTCGCCTTTGGGGTGCATGTGGCCCTCGATGGCGTGACGGGGGCGCTGTACGAGGTCTCCGAATCCTACGGGTATGACGTCGACGGGCTGCCGATTCGTCGGATGCGCCGCCCCCCCGCGCTATTCAACGACCACGCAACCATCTTCCTCTCGTGCGTCGAGGTCATTCTGGAGTCCGGACTCGGCACCTATAGCGGGCGGGGCGTAGACCCCGTGATGGAGATGCGCCTGAGTCGCGACGGCGGCAAGACCTGGGGCAACGCCCGAACCCGGAGTGTGGGGCCGCTGTGGGCCTATCTCCAGCGTGTGCGGTGGTGGCGGTGTGGGTCAGGACAGGATCTCGTCGGAGAATTTGTGGTGACAGACCCCATCCCCTTCCGAATCATCAACGCGATCGTGACGCTGCGCGACCAGCAGGAGGCCGCCTGATGTTGCGCCTCCGCTTGCCCGGCTTGCCCCGTGACCCGATGGTCGAAGCCCGCACGGGCTACGTACCGCGCGTGTGGGTCTCGTGGTTGATGGCCTTGGCTAACCAGGTGGATGCCGCCGCCTTTCGTCTGCAGACCGTGAGTCTGACGGCCCAAGGCGCCGCGATCACCACGACGGCGGTGCCGATTGCGTCACTGACGGCGGGGCTCTATCGCGTGAGCTATGCGCTGCGGATTACCCGCGCGGCCACCACGAGCAGTTCGGCCACGGTGACGATCGGCTGGATCGATGGGACCGTGACCTGTGGACAGGCGTTTGCGGCGGTGACGGGGAACACGACGGCCACCGTCCAGAGCGGCACGGTCCTGCTCCGGTGCGACAACGACGGCCCGATCACCTACGCCGTGGCGTATGCGAGTGTCGGCGCGACCACGATGCAGTGTGCACTCGACCTCGTGGTCGAAGCGGTGCCGGGGGTGGCGTCATGAGTTACCAGGCGCGTCTCCTCGCTCCCGAGGAGTGGCCGAGGTTGGCCGGCACCGAACTCGCGTTTCTGGCGGATCCCTCGACCCCGATACGCCAGGCGCAGGTGGTGGTGGTCGAGGACGCGCAGGGCGCGATCATCGGAACGTGGGCGCTCCTGCCCGTGTGGCATGTCGAAGGACTCTGGGTCGACGCCGCGCATCGTGGCACCGGCAGCGTGTTACGTCGACTGGTTCATGCGATGCGGGGGATGGCCCACGCCCACGGCGTCACGACGATCGTCACGACCGCGATCGATCCCACGGTCCGGACGTTGCTGTCCCATGTGCACGCGACACCGATTCCCGGCGAGCAATACGTGATGTCCGTCGAGGCATCGTAGGAGACGACTATGCCAGCAGCCGCAATCCCGTTTATCTGGGGCGCCGCGATCTCGGGCGGGGCGAGCGTGGCCGCCGGCGTCGTGGGTTCCCGATCGTCCAGTAACGCCACCAAGAAAGCGGCAACCGCCGAACAGGCGTCGAACACCGAAGCGATTGCCTTTGAGCGCGAGAAGGAAGCCCAGCGCATCAAGGAGCAGGAACGCTACGACGCGGAAGCCAAACTCCAATGGGAGGCCGAACAGAAGCGCCTGGATGATGAACTCGCTAGGCAGACGGCGCTCGACAACGCGACCGTCGAAGACCGCCGGGCACAGTTCGCGTTCGCCAAGGAACAGTACGCCAACCGGCAGGCCCAGATGGCGCCCTACCGACAGGCGGGGGCGGGGGCCTTGGCGCAACTCGCCACGCTTGCGGGGGTCGCCTCGCCCACCGCCACCGCTCCCAAGGTCTTGACCGAGATGCCGACCAACTGGCAGCC
>JAPKZP010000226.1 GCA_026393735.1 Acidobacteriota bacterium | reverse complement strand
TACGACCAGTGATAGAACTGCATGTAGTGGTAGCCGAGCAGCATCTGCCGCGAGGGCCCGCCATGGACGAAGATGATCGCCGCGCGCTTCTCGCCGGCTTTGAGGCCCTTCGGCAGGAAGAGCTGGTTGTGAATCTCGAGACCGTCGGCGGCCTTCGTCAGGATGTTCTGCGGTTCGACGTGCGCGTCCGCCGGGAAGCCTGTGCGCGACGTCGGATACACGATCCGCTGCGTCGCGGGTCCTGGCGCCGCGGACGCGGCGTCCAGCCGCCAGATCCCGAGTGATTGTGGCATCTTCCAGTCGGCGCTCAGTGTCGCCAGCGCCGTGCCTGACGCAAGAGGGGTGGGACGGGTTTCAATCCCGATGCCCGTCGTCACCTGCGTCGGCGTGCCTCCCGCGACCGGTACGGCCCAGATGTGCCGGCGCTCGATGTCCTGCGCGTTCGTGCAGTAGTAGAACGTCTTCCCGTCGGGTGAGACAGCCACCGACGTCTGGTCTTCGACGAGGCCGTCCGTCGTCGTGAGGAGCGCCGGCTTCGTGTCGGGTGACGCGAGGCTCAACGAGTGATACCGGTCCCATTCGTCTGTCGGGGTCGGGGCTTGCTCGACCGGCGGTCCGCCCGGTGTTCCTCGTCCGCCGCCCCCGCGTCCACCAAGGGCGTTGAAGCGGAGCAACAGGTAGTCGCCGGCGAGAATCAAGTTGCCGGCGGTGCCGAACGTCAGATCTCCCGGCTGGTTGTGCCAGACCTCGCGAGCCTCACCGGTCGCGACGTCCGCCTTCCACAGCGACCAGTTGTAGCCACCCTTGAAGGTCGCACGCATCAGGCCCGGCACCTTCATGGCAGCCGCGAGCGATGCCTGAGAGACCGGCGCCGCGTCTCCGCGTCCGCCGCGCCCCGCCGCGCCTGGCGCCTGGAACGCCGGACCGTTTGGCAGGCCGGCCGAGCCCGTACCCGGCTGCGCTTGCTGACCGAACGGCAGGCCCGGGCGCCGCACGAAGACGATGCCCTGGGCGGCGCCGGTCCACATCGGGCTCGAGTCGAAGTCGACGCTCGGCGCCATGTACTTCACGGTCCGCGCTGCCATGTCGTAGACGACCACGAAGCTGTGGTCCGTGCGCGTGCTGACGAAGGCGATCTTGCGTCCGTCCGGCGACCAGGCTGGCGCGCTCTGGACGCCCCACTCGCGGATGAACGGCTTCTCGCCGCGGTCCATCTCGGCAGCGGGCTTCACGGGCGTGACCTTCGCGCGGAAGATCTGGCCGTCCTTCACGAAGACGACGGAGCTGCCGTCCGGCGCGAGGGCGAACCCGCCGCTCGGCAGTTCGGCCACACGGAAGGCTCGGCCGCCCGTCGTGCGCACGGCCCAGATGGCGCGCTCGGGTCCATTCGGATCGGCTGAGGCGTTGGCCACCCAGCCATCGCGGTTCGGCACCGTTCCTCGCACGAAGGCGACGGTCGCGCCATCGTCCGAGATCTGGATACCGGACGTGTCGACGCCGTCGTCTGCGAGAAAGCTCGTCAGGCGGGCCGGCGTGAAGGCCGGAGCCGCCGCAGTGTAAGCGTTGCGTTTGCCTTCTTCGAACGCGACCCACGCGAGCCGATCGGTCTTCTTCGCCGCCACGACCTCGAGCGGGGACGCGGGACTGAGGAACCGCTGGTACAGCGGCACCGCCGCGGCCGGCGCGAGAGTCGGCGCTGGTGCTTTCGCCGTCCGCGGTGTCTGCGCGGAGACCAGCGGCTGCACGGCCGTGACGAGGATACTGGCGAAAGAGACGACGAGCGCGAATCGAGCGACGCGCATGCTCACTCCTCCAGAGACCGGGGTTCGAACAGGACCCTATGGATTGGTGGCCGGAAGCGTAGCACAGGCGGGGGGCGGATGGCAGAAACGGGCGGGAGGAACCGATTGAGGTTGTGAGGGCGCCGCACGCCGGAGCGAACGTGCGACGCCCTCAGCCGTCAGCGGACGAGTGGTTTGAAGCCGACGACCTCGTTCCACCAGGCCGGGTAGCCCGTGGTCTGGCCATCGATCATGCCCAACGCGTACTTGCCGAGCAGCGCATCGCCGAGCTTCAGCCAGTCCTGCTGCCAGGCGACGGCGTTCGCCGATCCGTACTGCGTGAGGAGGTTGATGGCGGACTTCGGGTCCTTCACGTACATCTGGGCCGCCAGGTCGAGGACCTTCGGCGTCAGGGCATAGAGGGCCGTCAGGCGCGGCTCGCGCGCCGCCCGTACGTGCTTGATGGCCTCGCTGTAGTGCAACTCGGCCATCTGCTGGACGTAGATGTTGGTCCAGAAGCCCGACTCGCGGTCGAATGGGCCGTATCGATCGCCGCGTCCGAGGTGGGCGGGCAGTTCGTTCATGATGGCCCAGAGCGGCGTGAGGTACGAGGTGTCCGGGGCCCCGTAGCCGAACCAGCTGGTGCCGCGCAGCGGCTCGGGAAGCGACGCGTTCACCTGCGCGATGTGGAGGTAGTACGTGCG
>JAPKZP010000567.1 GCA_026393735.1 Acidobacteriota bacterium | reverse complement strand
CGGCCGCCAGTCCGCGCTCGAGGAGCGCGATCGCCTGGTCGGCGCGGCCCGGGCCGTCCGGGTAGCGTTCCGCGAGAAAGATCGCCCCGAACCGGTATGCGACGATGAAGTGCGGGTCCAGGGTCGTGGTCAGGTCGAGCAACGGATAGAGCAACTCGAACCGCTTCTCCTGCCCCTTCGACAGCCGCAGGTCTCCGTAGTGCTGAATGGCCCGGATCCAGTAGAGATCGGCGAGGATGGCGTCGAACCCGAGTGTGATCCTGGGCAGGGCGGGATTTGCGCGCAGGTACAGGAGATCGGACGACGTGGTGGGGAGTGGACACGCCCGATCTCGCCAGGCCTCCAGTCCGACGGCCGCTCCCCAGCACATGGCCACGGCCACCAGGGCGGCCACCACGACGCGCCCCCGGGGACGTCCTGCCGCCTCGCCTGGGCCCATGCTACTTGAAGTCCCGGCGGGCGAAGATCAGCATCGCGAGGCCAATCATCGCCGCCATGTAAAGCACGCCGTACCCGGCCGTGAGGGCAACGTATCCCGCCGACACGGCTTCCCCGTGCACGACGGCGGTCTTCACGTCGAACGGCGCGAGGTTCGGCAGGATGTAGTAGAGGGCCTTGGAAAGCCACGCGGCCGCTCGGGACGCCACGACATTGTCGAAGTGCGCCAGGTCCCGGTTGAAGTGCCCGACGATGTAGAGGCCGAAGGTGAATGCAGCGGACAGCATCGGGCTCGAAAAGGTCGAGAACAGGAGGGCGACGGACGTGACGATCAGCAACTGCACGTAGATCAGTCCGAACGCCTTGAGCAGGCCCGGATCGAGCACCGGCACGTCCACGGCGGCCGCCACGAGCGACGGCTGGCGCCACGCCATCAGCGCCAGCACGGCGTAGAGCGCCATCGCCATCACGCTGATATTGACGAGCAGCGTGCCCGCGAGGCCGAGGAACTTCCCGGCGATGAACTCGTGGCGGCGGACCGGCTTCACGAGCAGGTTGTACACGCTGCGCCGGTCGACTTCCTTCCACACCAGGCCGACGCCGGTGAACACCGCGATGAAGAGTCCGAAGATGGCGCTCGCGGCGAGCCCCAGGTCCTTGATGATCTTGACGTCCTGCCCGGCCGTGAGCTGGCCGATCAGGTACGAGGCCGAGATGAGGAGAATCGCGAACAGGACCAGGTTGTAGAGCACCTTGTCGCGGACCGACTCCTTGAACACGTGGTACGCGACGAGACCAATGACGCGTGCCATCATCCCTCCGGCATGAATCGCCCGGCCGGCGGCTGGGCCTGGCGGGCGGCGACCTGCTGGACGAAGTAGTCCTCGAGCGTCGTGCGGATGGGATTCATCGAGATGAACCGGCTGCCCGTCGTGCGCAGATCGGCCAGCATCCGATCGGGCTCCGTGTCGGCCGGCACCTCGATCGCGTAGCGGCCGTCACTGATACGCGTGACGCGGCGGATCCGGTCGCCGAACGACGTCAGCGCCTGCGGATCGACCTCCGTCATCACGATTTCCCAGCCCGTCACCTGAAACGCCAGGATCTCCGAAAGCCGCCCGGCGGTGACCAGTTGGCCGGCGACGATGATCCCGACGCGGCTGCAGAGGGCCTCGGCATCCGACAGGATGTGCGAGCTGAAGACCACCGTGCACCCACGGTCGCGCAACTCGAGGATGAGTGCCCGCACGTCGCGGCGCCCCAGCGGGTCGAGGCCCGACATCGGCTCGTCGAGGAATACGAGATCGGGCTGGTTCAGCAGCGCTTGGGCCAGGCCGACGCGCTGCAGCATACCCTTCGAGAACTTGCGCAGCGGCATCCGCCGCTCCCCGCCGATGCCAACGCGGTCGAGCAGTTCGTCCACCCGCGCCCGG
>JAPKZP010000496.1 GCA_026393735.1 Acidobacteriota bacterium | reverse complement strand
TACGGGGATTCGAACCCCGGTCCCGTGGCTGAGAACCACGTGTCCTAACCCCTAGACGATACCGGCACTCGCCGACAAAGAACTTCCAATTGTACCGGCCACTCAGAAAAGGGTCAAGTCCTACGCCAGGCATGTCGTTCAAGACGATTCTCCTGCTGATCCTCGCCGTCGCGCTCGTCGCCGGCGGCATTACCTTCTACCTGGCTGGACATGAGCCGGGCCCGCTCGTGCACGTGTATCAGCCTGCGGCGGTGGGCGGCGGCGGCATCACGGTGGAGTTCACGGTCGACGCCATCGGCACGCCGCTCACAAGGCTCGACGTTGCTCTCGAACAGCAAGGCCGGGTGTTCCCGGTCTTCTCGCTGGCAGCCCCCGGGTCGGCCCGGTTCACCCAGGAAACAGCGGACCGCATCCGCATTACGCAGGTCGTTCCGGCCTCGGGCCTGACGGGGTTGCGCGACGGCACGGCGCGGTTGACCGTCACCGCCGTCCGCTCGGTACTGTGGGGTGTCCGCCACGCAGAGACGGTGTCGGCCCGCGAGGTGAAGGTGCGGACGACACCGCCGGTGCTGAGCGTCGTGTCGACCCATCACTACGTCAGGCTCGGCGGCGCCGAGATGATCGTGTACCGCGTCAACCCGCCGGATGCCACGTCGGGCGTCGAGGTCGGGGACCATTTCTTCCCCGGGTTTCCCGCGGCAGGCGTGAATCCCGCGCGCAAGGACATCGACCCTTCGCTTCGTGTGTCGTTCTTCGGCCTCCTCTACGACCAGGACCTCACGACGCCGATCCGGCTGGTGGCCAGGGATGTCGCCGGCAACTCGCAGTCGGTGGATTTCGATCACAAGACACTGCCCTCCGAGTTCGAACGGCGCCGTGTCCCGATCGACGATGCGTTCCTGCAGCGGGTCGTGCCGGGGATTCTCGCCGGGACACCGGACCTGACGCTCGCCACCGGCACACCCGACGAGCGGCTCCAGGCCTTCCTGACAATCAACAGCGAGGTGCGCCGGAAGAACGAAGATCAAATCGAGAAGATCGCCGGCGAAACATCGCCGGAACTGCTCTGGCATGGGACGTTTCAGCGCATGAGCCGGGCGCAATCCGAGGCGGTGTTCGCCGATCACCGCACCTACATGTACGACGATCGCGAGGTCGACCAACAGGTCCACCTCGGCGCCGATCTCGCCTCGACGAGGGGCGCCGTGATCACTGCCGCGAACGCCGGCCACATCCTGTTCTCCGGGTTCCTCGGCATCTACGGCAACTGCGTGATCCTCGATCACGGGATGGGCGTGCAGTCGCTCTACGCGCATCTCTCGACGGCCGACGTCGAGGCCGGCGATCGCGTCGAACGCGGCGAGACCATCGGCCACAGCGGCTCCACGGGCCTGGCCGGAGGCGATCACCTGCATTTCACCATGCTGCTCGGCGGACGGCCCGTGAACCCCATCGAGTGGTGGGACCCGCATTGGATTGCGGACCGCGTCCAGCGGAAACTCGTGGACGCGGGCCTGATGGATCGCAGCGAGATTGCAGCACCGCCGCCGGCGGCGAAGACGGCGCCGGCGCGCGTGAAGCCGAAGACCGCTCCCAAACGCCAGCCCCCCGCCCCGGCCAGGCGGAAACGGTAACGCGGTATCATCTGCCGCGAAGGATCGAAACGGTGAGCGATCGTCAGGTGCCCGCAGAGCCAGGACGCACGAGCGACTACGTGACCCTGGCGAAGCCGCGCCTGAACATGCTCGTCATCGCGACGACCCTGGCGGGGTACTACATGGCGGCGCCGCGCCACGCGGGCTGGATGCTGTTGTTCCACACGCTGGTCGGCACGGCGCTCGTCGCCAGCGGCGCCTCGGCGTTCAACCAGTTGCTCGAAATCGAGGCCGACGGCCTGATGCGCCGGACCCGGGCCAGGCCCCTGCCGAGCGGCCGCATGGAGCCGCGCCACGCCCGGATCTTCGGCGTGGTGCTCTCGATTGCCGGCCTCGTGCAACTCGCGCTGGGCGTGAACCTGCTCGCCGCCGGTGTGGCGCTGGTGACGCTGCTCACCTACACGGTCTTCTACACGCCGCTCAAGAAACGTTCGTCGCTCGCGACGGTCGTCGGAGGCATCCCGGGCGCGCTGCCGCCGATGATCGGCTGGGCAGCCGTCCGCAACAATCTCTCCCTCGAGGCCTGGATCCTCTTCGGCATCGTCTTTCTCTGGCAGATGCCGCACTTCCTGGCGATTGCGTGGATGTACCGCGAGGATTACAAGCGCGCGGGTTTCCCGCTCCTGCCGATTGTCGAACCCGATGGGGGATCGACGGGCCGGCAGGCGCTGATCTACGCGGCCGCGCTGGTTCCTCTGAGCCTGGCGCCGACGGCCATGTCGATGGCGGGCAACGTCTACCTGGTCGGCGCGTCGATCCTCAGCCTCGCGTTCGTGCTGCTCGCGGCCAGGTTCGCGTGGCGGCGGACGACGTCCACGGCGCGCTGGCTGTTCTTCGGTTCCATTACGTACCTGCCCCTGTTGTGGATGCTGATGGCCTTCAACCGGGTCGCCACATGAGCATTGCCGATCTGCCTGCGCTCAACGCCACGCTGAATGCCATCGCGGGCCTGCTCCTCGCGCTCGGCTACGTCCTCGTCCGGCGCGGCCAGCGCGACGCGCACCGCAGGAGCATGATCGGCGCCTGCGTCGCGTCCGCGCTGTTCCTCGTGTCGTACGTCGTCTACCACGCCAACGCAGGGTCTCGGCCGTTCACGGGCAGTGGACCTGCGCGCACGGTGTACTTCTTCATCCTCATCACGCACGTCGTGCTGGCTGCGGCCATTGTCCCGATGGTCGTCGTCACGCTGTCGCGGGCGCTCCGCGGGCGGTTCGATCGTCACGCGCGCATCGCGCGGTGGACGCTGCCGGCGTGGCTCTATGTCTCGGTGACCGGCGTGGTCGTGTACCGGATGCTCTACGGCCTGCACTGAGGGCGGGAGCCCGGACCGTCGGACGCGGGTGGCCGCGGCGCGCTCCTAGAACGCCACGCTCGCGCCGAGGCGCACGACGAGCGGGTTCATGATCTCCTGAATCTGGTCGAAGCCGTTCGGACCCGTGAACCGGTAGTCGTTCTGCCGGCGCAGGGGCGTCGAGGCGTTGATCAGGTTGAAGACGTCGGCCTGGAGGCTCACCCTCACGCCCTTGCCGACGCTGAATGACCTGGCGAGGCGGCCGTCGAGCGAGGTTACGGTGGGAAGGCGATTACGGTCGAGGTCGGTCGCGAGCAGCACGTTCTTGAAGTTGTTGAGCGCGTCCCCCGTCGCCACCTGGGAGCGGTACCAGGGCTGAGCGAAACCCTGGCGCAGGACCATGTTCGCGCTGATGTCGAGGTGCCACGGCCCCTGGTAAAGCCCGCTTGCGAGGAACTGGTAGGCAGGCAGCACCTGGTAGATGCCGGTCTTGCCCGACCCGGTCGCGGCCACCATCACGACGCCGCCGGCGATGTTCGGGCTCTCCAGTGTCGACGTCGGGTCGGTGAGCGCCGTGGTCCTGTCGATGTACTCGCGGTGATCGTTGGTCGAGAACCCGACTCTCCCCATCCAGCGCCCGGACAGGCGCCTGGTGGCGCTGACCTCCAGGCCCCAGAAGCGCTGCGTGTAGCCCTCGCGGGCCTTGTACTCGACACCGCCTGACGCAGCCTCCGCCGGCACCGACGCCGGCAGCAGCGCGTAATAGGGCACGGTGAAGTTCGTGCCGTCTGGGAGCGGACCGCCGGTCAGCGTTCCCGTCTTCGTGTACATCGCGCTGGTCACCCCGATGTTCGGCGACCAGTTGAAGCCGCCCATCCGGCGCCACGTGAACGACGCGCTGAGGCCGATTCCCGCGCGGAGCTCCCGATCGAGGCCGACGATCACCTCGTGGGTCCTGGGTACGGTGTACGTGCCAATCCTGCTGAGGGGCGTCTGGACCTTGCCGGGGTTGGCGGGATTGAAACCCGACCAGCCGACCAGGACCGACGTGTCGATCTCCGAGGGATCGGCCAGCTTGTTGCCGTTACGATCGACGGCATCGAACGCGGCGTAGCGGTACTGGACCTGCGAAATCACCGACGAGGTGCCGTTGCCGAGCTGGGACGCGAAGATGCCGTAGCTCGCCCGAGCCTGTGTCTTCCCATCCTGGCCGATGGCATAGGTGACGCCCAGACGGGGCGACACGGCATTCCACGTGATTGCGCCGGGCACAGCCGAGCTGCTGATGGCGGGCAGCCACTTCTCGAAGCCGGGCACGGCCGGCGCGCTCGTGGCCAGGACTCCGTCGCGCTGGCTGTCGAACCGCACACCGGCGTTGATCGTGGCCCGGGCGACGGTGAACGTGTCGCCGATCCAGCCCGCCGTGTAGTACGCCCGGGCGGCCGTCGTCCACGGGCTCACGGCGAACGCGATCATGTCGGGGTACCCGGCGTGGGACGACCACACGTAGTTTCCGCGGCTGCTCGACAGCGTCGTCGATGTCGTGGCCGTGGTGCGCCTCCAGGACACGCCGAACGACACCTCGTGGGCGCCGAGGAAGCAGGTGCCCTCGCCCATCAGAACCTGCTGTGGACGATCGCTCCGATAGTCCCAGTACGATCCGTGCCACACGCCGGAGTCGTCGGTGTAGACGTCGGCCGACATCCCGCCCTGGGGAACGGAGTCGAACCCGGTCGGGACGTAGGCGCCCCGGAACGTCAGGAACCAGTGAGGCCGCGGGTTCCAGTTCACCTCGCCCTTAATGACATCCGACGGGCCCGTCTGGTTCAACGTGGTCTCGGGAGGACGCGCCGGGCTCGCATCGCGCCCCCACTTCAGCTTGTTGCCGCGAAACCACAGGAAGGACGCCTGCAGGTTCTGCCGCGCCTGCGACGATGCCTTCAGCGCCCCGTTCTCCAGCACCGTCCGGTCCAGCGCCTGCGTGAGCGCGAGCACCCGCACGTCGGTCCGGGCCAGCGAGCCCCACAGCCAGAGCCGGTCCTTGACGAGGGGCCCGCCCCATTCCGCCCCGACATCGAAGTACCGATCCATGCGGTTGCCGTTGCCGTCAGGGCTCCCGAGACTGACCGCGAAGTTCGGATCGATGTTAGTGCCCTGCAACGCCTGGTCTTCGAAGTAGACTCTGGCCGAACCCCGCGGCGCGTCCAGCGACTTCGAACATCCCCGTTCATGTCATGGCGTGACGGCGTGGTGCCCGGTCGGCGCATGACTCGCACGTCTGGGCAACCTGTTCGTGACCACCCGGCCGTTGCTTTCAAGTCAGTCCTGCCGGCGGAAGCCTTGGTGCGGGTCGCCGATCGGCAG
>JAPKZP010000185.1 GCA_026393735.1 Acidobacteriota bacterium | reverse complement strand
TGCCCGAACGCCTGCGAATTCGGTAAACTGAGTCTTCTCGAGTGGGCGCTTGGCTCAGCGGTAGAGCACCGCCTTCACACGGCGGGGGTCAGTGGTTCGAATCCACTAGCGCCCACCACTCTCGACGCGAAGGTTGCGAATCGCACGCCCGGCACAGCCGGGCGTTCGCACGTACACGCGCGCCACGTCGGCGGCTCGCCCGAGAACTCCGATGGACCTCTCCACACCTGTTCCAGTCCTGTTCGCAGACGAGCGGCTGATCGCGGTGCACAAGCCGGCGGGCGTCACCGTCGTGCCTGCGCCGGACGCCCCGCCCGAAGCCAGTCTCCGCGCGCTGGTCGAGCGGCAGGTCGGGTCACGTTTGTGGGTAGTGCATCGCCTGGACCGCGACGTCTCCGGGGTCGTCGTTTTCGCGCGGTCCGCCGAAGTACATAGGGAGTGCTGCCTGGCCTTCGAGGCCAGGCATGTGCGGAAGACGTACCTCGCCTTCACCGTGGGGGCTCCGTCGCCGCGCGAAGGGCGCATCGACACACCCTTGCACGCAGCGCGCCGGGGCAAGACGCGCCCGGCCGCGCCCGGCGAAACCGGCGCCCGCGCCGCGGCCACCTCCTACGCGGTGCGCACACGATGGTCTCGCGACGGGGCTACGGTAGCGCTGGTGGAGATTCACCCGGAAACCGGACGTCACCACCAGATTCGTGTCCACCTGCGATCGGTGGGCACGCCAATCCTCTTCGACGGGACATACGGACGCGGGGTCGCCATGGCGACCCTCGACGACGCGCCGTGTCAACGGCTGGCGCTCCATGCGAGCCGCCTCGCGCTTCCCGGGCCGGTCGGCATCCGCCCGCTCGTCATCGAGGCCCCCCTGCCCGACGACATGGCCGCGCTCGTGCATTGGCTTGATGGCGTGTGGACACCTCTGGCGTGGTGACGGGCGCGGGGTGACGTGAGGAAGGGGGAAACAGCAACGGACCGGACGACCTCGGGGGACAAGGCCGTCCGTAGAACTGACGGGTTCAGCGCGCCAGGCCCGAAGGTGCCCGATACGGCTACGACTTCTTGGCCTGGGCGATCAGCGCATTCAACAGGCGGACGTAGACGGCATCGGCGTCCGTGACCGCCTTGGCATACTGTTCATCGGTCAGTTTCTGATCTTTGCGCCAGTGCTCGTCGAACACGGTGCGCTTCCCGCCCCGTTCGAGCGAGTCGGGCCCTGAGCCCTCTGCATGATCGGCCTTCAGACCATCGGCCCCGATATCCTCCACGAACACCTTGGTGCCGGCGACCGACGCGCTGTTCAGATCGATGTAGATCTCCTGGTACTCCTTCCTCACGATCTTGTCGGTCAGGAGCACGGCGGGCGCGTACTTGGCCCCCACGACGAGCAACTGGCTCCCCGAGAAGTACATCGCGGACACGAACGCATCCGGATCCGACGGGTCTTTTGCCGCGATGGCCGTCAGCTTGGCGGCATCGAGCAGTTGCGTCAATTCCTTGGCCAGCGCTGCCGATTTCGGCTCTTGCGCGGCAGCGGCCGTGCTCATCACCACCAGCATCAGCAATGAACCAACGAGGTGGGCGAGACTGCGCGGACGTGTGAGCATGAGTGTCACCTTCGTGTGGGGGGCGACGTTTCGGCAGGGTTTTATCACCGCGCGGCATCTGCCGTCAATGTCTGGCGGATCGCCTAATCGGCGTTCCGGCACCGCTCTCCGCGACGGGCGGCGCTACCCGATGAACAACGGATCTTCGTCGTCGAAGCGAGTTGTGCCGCGCGCCCCGGCATCCTTGCCGCGGAACGACCGGAACGCGCCCACCACGCCGCGGATGGCCGCGATTACGGCCAGTCCCTCGCGGACGGGGCCCATGACGGCTCCCTGGACCAACGACATCGTGTCCTCGGCCCGCCGCGTCGCGCTCGAAAACAGCCGGTCAATGCGGTCGACCTGCACGGCGGCCATGCTCGTCGCGTGCTGCAGGCTTTCGGCGACCTTCGTCAGGCGGTCGGCCAGGGGCCCGATCTCACGCTGGATCTGTTGCGACAACTCGTCCACGCGCTTCGCCAGGCGCGCGACGTAGACGATCACACCGATCTGCACGACCGCCATCACCAGCGTGGAGAACGCGATGATTCCCAGGAATACGGTGCTGGTGGTGTCCAAGTTACGCCTGCTCCTTCTCCCGGGCCGCCTGATAGGCTTCGCGTCCCCGATCGACGGCAGACGCCAGCGTTTCCTTCTGCTGCTTCAGGAACTCGCGCGTCTTCTGCGCGCTCTCGCGGGCCTTCTCGCCCAGGAACTCGCGGGTTTCCTCGCCCTTGGCGGGAGCAAACAGCAAGGCGGCCACTGCGCCGGCCAAAGCCCCCAGCGTAAAGGCCACCACAACTCCTGCGGCTCCGCCGTTGCGATCGTCTGACATGGCTCCTGCTCCTTGGGAAGATCCGCCGGCCAACGGGCCACCTGCGACCAGGCCGACAGAGAAGTCCTGTTCATCATACAACCGACGGGGCCGCCGTGCCTGTCGGCTTTCGCGGGAATCGAGGCTGCGGGCGGTTCAGGGCCGCTCGCCCGGCGCCCCCAGGGACGCGGGATCGACGCCGAGGCTCCGGGCACGCAACCGCTTGACCTGGTCGCGAATCGACGCGGCCTTCTCGAACTCGAGGTTGGCGGCCGCCTCGCGCATCTCACGGTTGAGCCGCACAATCCGGGCGTCAATCTCGGCCTGGGTCATGAACGGCTCGGCCTCATCCCGGACGGCCGGCACCCCGAGGTAGTCCCGCTCGTACACGCTCATCAGGGCGTCGTCGATCTGCTTGACGATTGACGCAGGTGTGATGCCGTGCTCGATGTTGTACGCCTCCTGGATGGCGCGCCGGCGGTCGGTTTCGGCAAGCGCCGAGCGCATGCTGTCCGTCATGACGTCGGCGTACATGATGACCCTGCCGTGCACGTTGCGGGCCGCGCGGCCGGAGGTCTGGATGAGCGACCCCGCCGATCGCAGGAAGCCTTCCTTATCGGCGTCGAGAATGGCGACCAGGGAGACTTCCGGGAGATCGAGGCCCTCACGCAGGAGGTTGATGCCGACCAGCACGTCGAACAGCCCCTTGCGCAGGTCGCGGAGGATTTCGACCCGCTCCAGCGTCTCGATGTCGGAGTGCAGGTAGCGGACCCGGACGCCCAGTTCCTGGTAGTACTGCGTCAGGTCCTCCGCCATCCGCTTCGTCAGCGTCGTGACGAGCACCCGTTCCCCGGCCGCTGCGCGCGCGCGGATTTCGCCCAGCAGGTCGTCGACCTGGCCCCGCACGGGGCGGATGTCGATCAGCGGATCCACCAGGCCCGTCGGACGGATGATCTGTTCGACCACCACGCCCCCGGCCCGCTGGAGCTCGTACGGCCCCGGCGTCGCCGAGACGAACACGACCTGGTGCGTGCGCGCCTCCCACTCCGCGAACGTGAGCGGACGATTGTCGAGGGCCGACGGGAGGCGGAAGCCGTAGTCGACCAGCACTTGCTTGCGGGATCGGTCCCCATGGTACATGCCGCGGACCTGCGGCACGGTCTGGTGACTCTCATCCACGATCACCAGCGCGTCGGCGGGCAGGTAGTCGACCAGGGTGGGGGGCGGCTCCCCCGCGGCCCGACCCGTCAGGTGGCGCGAGTAGTTCTCAATCCCGTGGCAGTACCCGATCTCGCGCATCATCTCGAGGTCGAACATGGTGCGCTGGTGAAGGCGCTGGGCCTCGAGCAGCTTGCCGGCGCCCTGGAGCGCCGGCAGGCGCTCGTTCAGTTCCGCCTTGATGCTGTCGACGGCCTGCCTGGTTCGATCCCGCGACGTGACGAAATGGGTCTTCGGAAAGACCATGATCTGGTCATAGCGGCGGAAGGACCGGCCGGTCAGGGGATCGATGGCTGACAGGCTGTCGATCTCGTCGCCGAAGAGTTCGATGCGCAGTGCAAACTCGTCGTACGAGGGGTACACCTCGACCGTGTCGCCCCGCACGCGGAACGTGCCGCGCCCGAACTCGATGTCGTTGCGTTCGTACTGGATCTCGACGAGCCGGCGCAGGATCTGATCGCGCCCGATGCGCTGCCCCCGCTCGAGGGGCAGCACCATGCCGTAGTACGCCTCCGGCGCGCCGAGGCCGTAGATGCAGGACACGCTGGACACGATCAACACGTCCCGCCGTTCGAAGAGCGACCGCGTCGCCGACAGGCGCATCCGGTCGATTTCGTCGTTGATGGTCGCTTCCTTCTCGATGTACGTGTCCGTCGCCGGGACGTACGCCTCGGGCTGGTAGTAGTCGTAGTAGCTGACGAAGTACTCGACGGCGTTCTCCGGGAAGAACCGGCGGAACTCCTGGAACAGCTGGGCCGCCAGCGTCTTGTTGTGCACCATGACGAGCGCCGGCCGGTTCACGCGCGCCACGACCTGCGCCATCGTGTAGGTCTTGCCCGAACCCGTCACGCCGAGCAGCACCTGCGCGGCGTCCCCGCGCTCCAGCCCGTCCTGCAGTTCCCGGATGGCGCGGGCCTGGTCGCCTCGCAGTTCGAAGTCCGACACGAGTCTGAACTGTCCATCGCGCGGCGGCAGGGGTGGTCGGTCGGCGCCCAATGGTGCCCTAGTGTTCTTTCCGGAACGGCGCGTAGTAGCCCCGGCGCGTGCGCGTTCTCAGGCCTGGCCGCGTGACTTTCACCTCGACCTTGCGCCACGATCCATCGGTCCGCGTGTTCGTCGACAGGTAGCCGAGCGTGTACTGCGCCCGGATCTCGGCCACGACCTTGTCGTAGCTCGGCTCGAGTTCCTTGATGGACTGGGGAAAGAACGCCAGGCCGCCTGTGATCTCGGCGAGCGTCCGGATCTTCATGCGCTGGTCCATCTGCACCGACTGGCTCAAGTGCGTCAGGAAGCCGACCGCGTAGAAGGTGATGTCGGAGGCCTTGAGCAGCGTCTGGATCTCACTGTAGCTCATCGAGCTGTTCGTATCGCCGCCGTCGGTGTAGAGCACCAGCACCCGGCGGCCGTCTTCGCGGCTGGCGCCGTCGAGATAGACGCCAATCGCATCGTAGAGCGCGGTCATGCCATCGGGCTTTCGA
>JAPKZP010000180.1 GCA_026393735.1 Acidobacteriota bacterium | reverse complement strand
GCCTCCCTCTTCGTCGGCGAGGAGCGCCTTGCGGCTCAACCGGATCTTGCCGGACGGGTCGATGCTGATGACTTTGACCAGGACCTGCTCGCCTTCCTGGAGTTCGTCCCGCACGTCCTGCACGCGGTGTTTCGCGATCTCCGACACGTGCAGCAGGCCGTCGGTGCCCGGCATGATTTCGACGAACGCGCCGAAATCGGTGATCCGCTGCACCTTGCCCATGTAGGTCTTGTTGAGCTCGGGCGTGGCCGTCAGCTCCTGGATGATCGCGATGGCCTTTGCGGCCGACGCCTCGTCCGCCGACGCGACGTTCACGTGCCCGTCGTCCTCGACGTCGATCTTGACGCCCGTGCGCTCGATGATGCTGCGGATCATCTTGCCGCCGGGCCCGATGACGTCGCGGATCTTGTCGACCGGGATCTTGATCGTCACGATGCGCGGGGCGATGCTGTTCACCTCGGCGCGTGACGCGGCCAGCGTCTCCGCCATCTTGCCGAGGATTTCGAGTCGGCCCTTGCGCGCCTGGGCGAGGGCCTTGCCCAGCACCTCGGCGGTGACGCCGGTCACCTTGATATCCATCTGCAGCGCGGTCACTCCCTCGCTCGTGCCAGTGACCTTGAAGTCCATGTCGCCGTAGTGGTCCTCGGCGCCCGCGATGTCGGTCAGCACCGCGTACTTGCCGGTCTGCTCGTTCATGACGAGGCCCATGGCGATGCCCGCCACCGGGGACTTCAGCGGCACGCCGGCATCCATCATCGCCAGTGATCCGCCGCAGACGCTCGCCATCGAGGAGGAGCCGTTCGACTCCAGGATGTCCGACACGATGCGCACCGTGTAGGGAAACGTCTCTTCGGCCGGCAGGACGGGTACCAGCGCCCGCTCGGCCAAGGCGCCGTGACCGACCTCGCGGCGGCCCGGGCCGCGCATGAACGCGACCTCGCCGACCGAGAAGGGCGGGAAGTTATAGTGCAGCATGAAGCGCTTGTAGGTCTCGCCGGAGACCGTCTCGATCTTCTGCTGGTCGTCCGACGTGCCGAGCGTGACCGTCACCAGGGCCTGGGTCTCGCCCCGCGTGAAGACCGCCGAGCCGTGCGTGCGGGGCAGCACGCTCACTTCGGACCAGATCGGCCGGATCTCGTCGAAGCCGCGGCCATCGAGCCGGACGCCACGGTCGAGGATTTCGTCGCGCAGCACCTTCTCCTTGAGTTCCTTCAGGACGACCTTGGCCTCGGTCCTCCGCTCGACTTCTCCCTCCGGCATCGAGGCGATGAACTCGTCGATGACCTGATCCACGCGCTCGTAGCTCTCGAGCTTGCCCTTGATGCGCATGGCCTCGGAGAGCGGCACGTAGATCTTCTCTTCAACCTCGCGGTAGAAATCGGCGCCGATGGCCTTGGTCGTGACCTGGCGCTTCTTCTTGCCGACCTCGCGCGCCATCTCGTCGATCATGGCGACGATCGACTTGATCGCGGCGTGGCCCGCCTCGAGCGCCTGGATGATGATCTCCTCGCTGACTTCCTTGGCGCCGGCCTCGACCATCACCAGGCCGTCCTTGCTTCCGGCGACGATGATGTCGAGCTTGGTGCGCTTGCGCTGCTCGTAG
>JAPKZP010000633.1 GCA_026393735.1 Acidobacteriota bacterium | reverse complement strand
ACCCGTAGTAGTGGTGGCTGTAGACCACGGTGCTGACGAGATCCGTGTCCCTGATCGCAAGGTCGGTGGCGGCGGCGGCGGCCTCGTCTTCGCGACGCATCTGTCCGCGTGCGATCGGCTCGACATCAGAGGCGTCGAGTTCGGTCGTCTTCCGATCGAGGTACTCACGCACGAACTCCGGGGAGCACGGCGCGTGAAACCGCGCGGCCAATTCGCGGGCCATCGTCGTCTTGCCTGTGCACTCCGAGCCGGTCACGACGACAATCCCCGGTTTCTGCGTCATGCCGCCGCCTGCGCGCGCATCGACCGGCGCCAGTCCCGGAAGCCGACGAGCGCGAGAGCCACGTAGACGAGATAGAGCCCCGCCGTGAGCGAGAGTCCCTGCGAGACGACCATGGCGACGTACGCCACGTCCACCACGATCCACACCACCCAGTTCTCGAGGAACTTGCGGGTCTGCATCCACTGCGCCGCGAGGCTGAATGACGTGACGAACGCGTCGGCGTAGGGCCAGGCCTGATTGGTCCGATGGTCGAGCCACAGTCCAAGGCCAATGGTCGCCGCCGTTGCCAGCGCACCGAGGGCCAGCACCACGCGGCGGGCGGCGCGCGAGACACGAAGCTCGCCGTGGCCCGCGCCGCCGTGCAGCCACGCGTACCAGCCGTAGGCCAGCAGCGCGACATAGACGCACTGCAGCCCCATCGAGGCGTAGAGTTTCGCGCGGAAGAAGACGACGATGAAGGTGGCGACCGACGCGATGCCGATCGGCCAGCACCAGATCTTCTGCCGCGTGGTGAGCCACACGCTCAGGATGCCGGTGACGACACCGAGAATTTCGATCGGACTCATGGTCATGTGTGCCGGGCCAGTCGAGCGCTGAGTGTTTCGGGTAGACTGTCGCCGCAATGATCGCCCTGGCATCTGAGCCCTATATGCTCCGCTTGAGCTGTCCCGCAACCGCGTCGGCGGCCTTCTTGATGGCCTCCGGGTCACCGAGGTAGTAACTCCTGATGGGCTTCAGGTCGTCGGTCAGCTCATACACGAGCGGGATGCCCGTCGGGATGTTCAGGTCGACGATCTTGTCGTCGGGGATGTTGTCGAGGTACTTCACCAGCGCACGCAGGCTGTTGCCATGCGCGGCGATCAGGACGCGCTGGCCGGACCGTACCGCCGGCGCAATCGTCTCGTGCCAGAGGGGCAGGAAGCGCGCTACCGTGTCCTTGAGGCACTCCGTCAGCGGAAGCTCGGCGGGCGTCAGCGTCGCGTAGCGCGGGTCGTTGCGCGGGTGGCGCGGGTCGTCGAGCGCGAGGGCCGGCGGCGGCACGTCGTAGCTGCGGCGCCAGACGTGCGTGAGCTCCATGCCGTGCTTGGCAGCTGTTTCGGCTTTGTTGAGGCCCTGCAGCGCCCCGTAGTGGCGCTCGTTCAGGCGCCACGAGTTGTGGACCGGGATCCACATCTGATCGAGCTGCTCGAGCGCCAGCCAGAGCGTCTTGATCGCGCGCTTGAGGACGGACGTGTACGCCACGTCGAACACATAGCCGCCGTCGCGCAGGGCGCAGCCGCCGGCCGTGGCTTCCTCGACGCCCTTGTCGCTGAGGTCCACGTCGGTCCAACCCGTGAATCGGTTTTCTTTGTTCCAGGTGCTTTCGCCGTGACGGATGAGGACGAGCTTCTTCATGCCCGTCAGTACACCATCTCCCCCGCGGCCCTGCAACCCCTTCCGACGCGGCTAGCCCTCGACGGCTTCCTCCCGGTCAACGTCCGGGGCGTCGGGTGCGGGCGCCTCGGCCGGATCGACGTCGTCGCGGGCCGCCAGGCGTTCGGTCAGCCAGCCGTGCGCCGCCTGGTCGCCTCGAGACAACAGCACGTCGAGCGGGGATCTCGCGACGTCGAGGGACTCGCGTGTCTGCATCCCGGGCCAGCTGCCGTCGGGACGGCGCGGCGCGTACCGGCACCAGAAGCCGAGATGCCACCGCAGGAACTCCTTCACGCGGGCCATGCCATGTTCGTCCTCACCCCAGTGCTCGCGGGCGAGATCGACGTAGCGCCGGTAGATGGCGAGGCGGTCGTTGGCCGAGATGTCCTGGTAACCCGCTGTGGCTTCCCGAAACAGCCACGGCTTGATGAGAGCGCCGCGGCCGGCCATCACGCCCGCGCACCCGGACCGCGCGCGGGCCGCCTCGATATCGTGCGGGAACAGGATGTCCCCGTTGCCGACCACCGGCACCGGCATCCTGGTCGCGACCTCGCCAATCGCGTCCCAGTCGCAGTTCTGCCGGTATCTCGCGTCGCGCGTCCGTCCATGGACGACGAGCGCGTCCGCGCCGCCGTCGACGGCCGCCTGTGCCTGTTCCAGGTAGTTGCGCGACGAGTCGTTCCACCCGAGGCGGATCTTCACCGACACCGGCACCCGAGTGACCGACCGCTTCATCGCCTCGACGATCTTCTGGATGCGCTTCGGCTGACGGCCGAGCGCCGCGCCCAATCCCTTGCGCGTGAAGTAGTCGATCGGGCAGCCCACGTTGAGGTCGACCAGATCCGCGCCCCGGGACTCGACCAGGGCAGCGGCCCATCCCATTTCCTCCGGGTTTGTGCCGGCGAGCTGCACGCCGAAGAACGGCTCGTCGGGTGCGCGCCGAATCAGCGCAAACTCCGCCCGCCGCTTCTGCTTGAGCCGGCGCGCCACGGTCATCTCGCTCATGAGGACGCGGGCGCCAAGTTCCGCGCAGAGCCGGCGGTAGGGCAGATTGCCGCCCTTGGTCATGGGCGCCATGACCACGGCGCCGTCGAGCACGTCACGCAGGGACATGTCTTAATCCTAGCCCGTTCCTGAACTCCGGAGGCGGCGGAGCCGTCCAATGGGTAGAATGGTCTTCGGGGGCGGGACCGGTGTGCCCCTTCGGCGAAAGGACTGCAGCAGTTATGAAGCGCATCATCGTGGGACTCATCCTGGTCGGATCCATCGCGGCCGCCTCGCCGGCGCTGGCGCAGACGAAGCCCTTTTCATTCAGCCTCGGCGGCGGTGTGACCGTCCCGGTCGGTGGCGTCACCGAGAGCCTCGGCACCGGCGGCCAGATTGCCTTCGGGCTCACGTTCCCAGTCACCCCGAAACTCGGGGTCACGGCCGAGTACGGGTTCTCCAGCCTCGGCAGCAAGTCCCTCGACGTGCCGCAGCCCAGGACAACCACCAGCGTGTCGTTCGAAGGCAGCGGATGGTTCCAGTACTTCGGGGGAAGCCTCAACTACACGGCGTGGACATCCGGGAAGACGAGCGCATACCTGCTTGGCGGCTTCGGCGCCTATCACCGCTCCGTGTACGTCACCACCCCGGCGACGGGGATGGTCACGGTGTGCGACCCGAACTGGTTCGTCTGCTTTCCGACGGCCGTCACGGTTGACACGGTCGTGGGGTCCCGCGGCACGAACGACCCCGGCGTGAGCATCGGCGGCGGCATCACCTACAAGATGAGCAACCTGGCGACCTTCTTCGCCGAGGCCCGGTTCCACCAGGTGTGGGGTCCGCAGATGCAGACGGCCAACGGCGGCACCAAGTCCGCGAGCGCGCAGTTCTTCCCGCTGACGTTCGGCCTACGCTTCTGACGCGCATGACGACCGCGACTCCGCCGCCTTACGGGAACCGCGTCGAGTTCGCGGCGACGCGCAAGATTCGCGAACGCAACACCTTCACGTACCGCATTTCTCACTGGCCCGTCTGGGCGTGGGTCTACTTCCTCGTGCCGGGTCCGCTCATCGCCGACCTGTTCCACCGCGGTCCGGACCGGCGGATCGGTCTGTGGCTGGCGTTCGTGATCTGCGCGACCGGCATCGCGGCCTACTTCGGCAAACTGCCCGGCACCGAGACGCGGGCATACGTGCTCTTCTTCACCGAAGACAAGCCCAACCGCGTCTACCGACGCGTGTGCTACACGGTGGCGTGGAGTGTCATCGTCGCCTACGCGGCCGTCAACCTGGCCGGCATGGTCATCGCGATCCTGACCGGGCGCTGGATGATGCACCAGCTGTACGCGACCGCGTTCGTGCCGGTGATGGCGGTGGTTTGGGGTCTCGGCCTCGCTGGTGTGCTGCCACGGGCGAGGCGCTCGGTGAAGTACGAGGGCTACGAACGGCGGATCTTCTACGGGGCCGTGTGGACCGTGGCCATCGCCCATCCGCTGCTGTGGGTGCTCTGGCGCGCAGTGCCGCCGAGCCCGACGGTGGACGCCCTGAAACTGGTCGTCTTCGCCGGCGTCATGACGGTCGTCGGCTACGTCGCCTACCGGGGCTATCTGCCTCGCACGAAGCCGATCGTCCCCGGCGAGCCCATCACCATCGACTAGCACCACGAGCGGCTAGGTGTCGCGCCTCGCCGGGTCCTTATCTGGCGCACCATGGCCCTGGTCCCTCGTTACGTACATCGTCTGCGACGGGAACGCGAGACCAGTCCCCGCGTCCCTGACGATGGCCATGATGCGCATCAGCAGCTCTTCCTGGATCGCGAGGAACGCGACGTAATCGGCGGCGCGGAGGTACGCGAACACCTCGACGTCGAGCGAGTAGGCCCCGACACGGACGAACCGTGTCCGCATCGTCTCCGGCTCGACGCGCGTGTCCGCCGCCAGCATCTGGCGGATGTCCGCGAGCACCCGCTGCAGCTGCTCAAGGCTCGTTTCGAAGCGCAGGCCGATGGTCGGGTTGAAGAAGAACTTGTCGCGGCGGGCGAAGTTCTCGACCTCTACGATCGCCACAGATCCGTTCGGGACATGGACCACCGTGCGATTGAGGGTGCGCAGCTTCGTCGTGCGCAGGCCGACGTCTTCGACCGTGCCTACGTGCGGCCCGATCTTGCAGAAGTCGCCGACCACGATGCTGCGGTCGCTGAGCACGGCGATGCCGCCGAAGATGTTCTCCAGCGTCTTCTGGGACGCGAAGGCGAGCGCGACGCCGCCGATCCCCAGGCCGGCCAAAGTCGTCGTCAAGTTGAAGCCCATGGCGGCGAGACCGATCAGGATCGCGAGGGCGAGCGCGGCGCCCTTCAGTATCCGTCGGCCGAAGGTGTACATCGACTGGGCCGTGCGCGGATGATCCGCCGCGAGGCGTTCGCGGATCCGTTCCGCGCCCAGATCGATCAGGCACCAGAGCCACCACAGGAGGCCCGCGACCAGCAGGACGATCGACATGCGGTTGTAGAAGAAGCGATAGAGCAGCGGGATGCCGATCGCCGGCGCGATCGCGCGGTGGAGACCGACGGTCAGCAGGAACGCCGACGGCCGTGACAGCGCCCACCAGGCCTTCCACCGGGTCGACACCGCCTGGTGGTGACGCAGCCGGGCGACGAGCCGGATGAGTCCGCTCGTGACCAGGAGGATCCCCCGCGCGAGGGAATAGAGCACCACCAGCAGTGCGACCAGCGCCAGCGGCACCCAGAGCGAGAGTTCGCCGAAACGGGCATCGGTCAGGAACCGCGGCAGCCGCCGTTCGAACTCGGGCATGCCGCTCGCGTCGTACATCCGCGGGACCTCCCTGACCGTGTCCTGCGAGAACAGCCAGACCGGCGGGCCGTTGACGGGCGTGATGCGCGCCAGGAAGATGTCGACACGCTCGCCGTCGGACAGCACGATGGTTCCTACGCGCTCGCGGTCGGCGGACTGCCCGTCGGTATAGCTGCCCTGCGGGTCGCGGCTGAGGCGGTCGAGGCTGCCCTCAAAGCCGTGATTCAAGGCAAACTTCAACTGGCGCGCCGCCTCTTCACGTGTGATGGCCAGTCCCGGTCGCGGCCACTGCAGATACTGGCCAGCCACCGTGAGGTCGCCGGCTTCTGCGGCGGCCACGAAACCCAGGAAGGAACCCCGCGGTGTTTCGCGGCGAAGCGGATCCTCGGGGGGCGCGCTCTCGGGCGCGGGCTGGGCCGCCGCGAACGACGCCGCCACCAGGAGCATGGCCGCGCTGAGAAGTGCCGTGCGCGCGAGGCGCCTGATCCGCAGTGTCATCATGGGACTCCGCTTCACATTCTAGCCTTTCTCGTCAGGCAGCCTGGCGTGGTGCCATTCAGGTGGTGCCAACCAGGACCTGGGATCTCGGATGGCGGGGTTCTGCGTCATACTGGAAAGTCATGATCCGCCCCTTGAGCCTGGCCGTCGTCGCCGCAATGCTCCTGCCCGTGGCCGTCGCGGCCCAGGCGGTCGACGGTCTGGCGCCGCTGGCATCCCGTCCACTGTCATGGACGATCATCGCGCCGGCCGCCGTGGCTGTACCGGCCGGGGTGCCTGTCGAAACCAGCCAGCGGTTTCTCGAGGGGCGGTTCCTGATCGGCTTCAATACGGGTCGCGCGGCGACGCCGGACTCCGACCTGGGATCGCAATTCAAGTTCTCGCCGTTCATCCGCAACACGCCGCACCGCACGGGTTGGGGCCCCGCGTTCGGCCTGAGCTGGTATACCGGCGACATCAGAGTGCCTATTGACGGCCAGTCGACCAAGATAGGTGAAGTGAAGGTTCGCCCGGTGATGGCCGGCGTCAGCTACGCAATCCGCCGCGGGCGGACGATGACGAGCTTCAGCCTGGTGGGTGGGTACGCATTCAACCGCGCGCGCATCACCTCCGAGCTGCCGGACGGCACGACCACGACGATCCGTATGAACAGCGCGTGGGTGACGCGGCCGAACGTCGGGGTGACGTGGGCACTCACACGCCGCCTGGCGGTAGTCGGCTCGGTCGGCTACGTGTACACCAGACCCACCATCACGGTCGAGGTCGCGCAGGTCGGCCAGCCGCTCCGCGTCGAGAGCGGCCGCTACCGCAGCGACTACGTCAACATGACGGTCGGTGCCGCGTTTTCGATCTTCTGATCGCGCCGCTCCTCACAGTGCTGAAGCCCTGTGGCACGATCCACACGGCCCCGTGCGGCAGGTCTTGAAGGCAGCTCAGAAGCGCAGGCCGGCCACGACGTGCACGCGGGTGCCGTGGTCGAGGCCGTATCCTACGTCGAGGTCGAACTGCACCAGCGGCGCGCGCAGGTACCAGCCCGCGCCGACGCCGTAGTGGTACGTCGCGTCGGCCAGCCGAGTCCCGTGATCGTACGCAGTCCCGGCGTCGCAGAAGATCGTGATGCCGGTCTGGCCGATGTGCAGCGGCGAGTTCATCGGGATGCGCCATTCGGCCGAGCCGGCTGCCATGTTGTCGCCCACGAACGACCCGGCGC
>JAPKZP010000393.1 GCA_026393735.1 Acidobacteriota bacterium | reverse complement strand
TCGATGCCCTTGTAGTCGTCCCACTGGTACTCGGGCGCCTGGATGCCGTAGCCCACGAATACGACGTCGGAGGCGTCAAGGCTCACGCTCGGCCGCACGCGCTTCGTCCAGACAACCATGTCGTCCTTGAACTTGAGCGTCCGGGTCGCGTCGCCCTTGCGAAACGTCAACGCCGTTGCCGGGTCCGCCGTCATGCCCACCATCGGCACGTTCTGGAGAAAGGTGCCGTCGGTGTTCCCTGCCTTGAGGCCGACCTTTGTGAACTGGTCGGTGATGTAGGCGACGGTCAGATCCTCGCCCCTGGTGCCGGGCGCCCGGCCCTCGAACCTGTCGGACGCCAGCACCTTCACGTGGGCGAGCACGGCGTCGGCGCTGAACGCCGGAGGCGCCGCGGCCCCGCCCTGGGCGAGGAGCGCCGTCCCCGCAGCCAGCACCACCAGCCCAACCGACGCCCGCCAGCCTCGTCTCTCCTGCTGCAACATCTCGAACTCCTGTTCCTACGACCCGACGTCTTCGAAGACGCCGGTCTTCTTGTTCTTCCGGACGCGGTCCCACGCGAAGCACCGGCCGTTCATGGCGATGTAGGTGCCCGGCGGCAGGACCTGGGCGAATGACAACGCGCTCCCCAGGTTGAACAGGCCATCCGAACTCCCGAACGCGTACGGCACCATCGCGCCGGTGAGCACGACCGTCTTGCCGGTCACGCGCCGGGCGATCGCCGCCGCGGTTTCGACCATGGTGTCGGTGCCGTGGGTGATGACGATCTGCGACTCGGGGGCCTGGAGACAGTTCTGGGCGAGGAGCTCACGGTCGGCGTCGGTCATCTCGAGGCTGTCCACGAGCATGACCGTCCGGATCGTGACCTCCACCTTGCAGCGGCCGAGACGGAGCATCTCGGGGACCTGGGACTCCGTGAAGTGGAGCCGGGCGTTGATTTCGTCGTACAGTTTGTCGAAGGTCCCGCCGGTGACGAGGATACGAATCATGCGGCGGTTATTCTAGCGCGTCCGCGCACCGCCCGGGGCTTGCTTCTATTCATCTGCTTATGTAGATTTATAGATATGGATCAGGCCGCTTCCCTCTACCGGCTGCTCGGCGAGGACGTCCGCCTGCGTCTCCTGCGGGTCCTGGCCCGGGAGCGGCTCAACGTCACGGAGCTGACCGCCGTCCTGGGGCCGGCCGGGGGCTTCACGTACTACAGCGTGAACCCCGACGTGTCCGATGGGCCGCTGGCCGGCCTCTGGGGGCAGCTCCAGGCCCAGTTCGCCGCCGCGTCCGCCGGCACCTCGTCCGAGGCGCGCGCCGATGATGCCCGCCTCCAGGAGGTCCTGCGGCTCCGGCGCGAGAACTTCGACACGCACGGCAACGAGATCGGCCAGCTCGTGCCCGGGCGCAGCTGGGCAGCCTGGGCGCGGGCCCTGGGGCACCTGCTGCCCCGCCTTGACGTCGCCGATCTCGGCTGCGGCGAGGGACGTCTCACGATCGAGGCGGCGCGCTGGGCCGCCCGGGTGTACGGCGTCGACCGCTCACCGCTCGTCCTGCGTCGCGCCCGTGCGCTCGCCCGCAAGCAGGGCCTCACCAACATCGTCTGGAAACGCGGCGAGATCGAGCGCGTGCCGCTGAAGGACGCCAGCGTCGACGTCGCCTTGCTGTCGCAGGCGCTGCACCATGCCGGCGATCCCGCCCGCGGCGTCGCCGAGGGGGCCCGTGTGCTCCGGCCCGGCGGGCGGCTCCTCCTGCTTGAACTGCGCCCGCACGACCAGGCGTGGGTCAAGGAGCGGCTCGGCGATCAGTGGCTGGGCTTTTCCGACGATGCGATCGTCGCGATGCTGCGCAAGGCCGGCCTCGTCGACATCCGGGTGCAGATCGGGGCGCGCAAAGCCGGCGGCCCCTTCACGGTCATCGTTGCCAGCGGCCGCAAGCCGGAACGTCTTGCGCGGGCCCGGCAGCGCGGCGATTCACGAGGTTGACCATGTCCACGCTGTCGACGCAGGACTCGCTTCGCGCCATCCTCCGAACCCGACCGCTCGTGATTGACGGCGCCATGGGCACGATGGTGCAGCGGCACAGCCTCACGGAGGCGGACTTCCGCGGGCCCCGCTTCGCCGGTCACGACCGGGATCTGAAGGGCAACAACGATCTGCTCGTGCTGACCCGCCCGGATGTGATTGGCGGGATCCATGACGCCTACCTGGAGGCCGGCGCGGACGTCATCGAGACGAGCACGTTCAACGGCACGTCGATCGCGCAGGCGGACTACGGCCTCGAGTCCGTCGTCTACGAGCTGAACGTCGCCGCGGCGCGCCTGGCGAAGGACCGGGCGGCGGCGTGGACCGCGCGGACGCCTGGCCGTCCGCGCTTCGTGGCGGGCGCGATCGGCCCGACGAACAAGACGCTGTCGCTCTCGCCCGACGTGAACAACCCCGCGTTCCGGGCGGTCACGTTCGGACAGGTCAAGGACGCCTACGCCGAGCAGGTCCGCGGGCTGCTCGACGGCGGCTGCGACGTGCTGCTCGTCGAGACGATCTTCGACACGCTCAACGCGAAGGCCGCGCTCGTGGCGATCGACGAGGTCTTCGAGGCGCGCGGGACGGGGATTCCCGTGATGATCTCCGTCACGATCACCGACCGCAGCGGCCGCACGCTGTCGGGGCAGACGATCGACGCCTTCTGGGCGTCGGTCGAGCAGGCACAGCCGTTCTCGGTGGGGATCAACTGCGCCCTCGGCGCGCGCGACATGCGACCCTACCTGGCGGAGCTCGCGCAGGTCGCGACGTGCTTCGTCAGCTGCTATCCGAACGCGGGGCTGCCCAACGCGTTCGGCCAGTACGACGAGTCGCCCGACGACACGGCCCGGCTCCTTCGCGAGTTCGCCGAATCCGGCCTAGTCGACATCGTGGGCGGGTGCTGCGGCACCACGCCCGATCACATCCGGGCCATCGCCCGCGAGGTGGCGGGCATCACGCCGCGGATCGCCAGCGGCCGCGGCGTCGCGGCCGGCGCCCCGCGCTACTCGACCTACGCGGGGCTCGAGGCCTTCTCGATCCGGCCCGAGAGCAACTTCACGATGATCGGGGAGCGGACGAACGTCTCCGGGTCGGCCCGCTTCCGGCGGCTGATCAAGGACGGCCAGTTCGCCGACGCGACCGCCGTGGCGCTCGACCAGGTGCGCGGCGGCGCGAACGTGATCGACGTCAACATGGATGAGGGCCTGCTCGACTCCGAGCGGTCCATGACGGAGTTCCTCCACATCATCGCCACCGAGCCCGAGATCGCGCGGGTGCCGGTCATGATCGACAGCTCGAAGTGGTCGGTGCTCGAGGCGGGCCTGCAGGCGATCCAGGGCAAGCCGATCGTGAACTCGATCAGCCTCAAGGAAGGCGAAGCCGACTTCCTGCGCAAGGCCCGCCTCATCCGCCGCTACGGCGCGGCCGCGGTCGTGATGGCGTTCGACGAGACGGGTCAGGCCGACACCGTGGAGCGGCGCGTCCAGATCCTGCAGCGCGCCTACGGCCTGCTCACGCGCGAGGCCGGGTTCGATCCGCACGACATCGTGCTGGATCCGAACGTGCTCGCCATCGGCACCGGCCTCGAGGAGCACGCGAACTACGCGGTCGACTTCATCGAGACGACCCGCATCCTGAAGGCGACGTGCCCCGGCGCCAAGGTCAGCGGCGGGATCTCGAACCTGTCGTTCGCGTTCCGCGGCAACGACCTGGTGCGCGAAGCCATCCACGCAGCGTTCCTGTATCACGCCATCCAGGCCGGCCTCGACATGGGCATCGTGAACGCCGGTCAGCTGGTCGTCTACGAGGACATCAGGCCCGACCTGCGCGAGCACGTCGAGGACCTGCTGTTCAACCGCCGGCCCGACGCGACGGAGCGGCTCGTCAGGCTGGCGTCGACGATCACCGGCACGGTCGAGCACCGCGGCGCGGACCTGACGTGGCGCGACGCCCCGGTGGCGTCACGCCTCGCCCACGCCCTCGTGCACGGCATCGTCGACTACATCGAGGAGGACACCGAGGAAGCGCGGCGCGGGCTGGGACGCCCGCTCGACGTCATCGAGGGACCGCTGATGGACGGCATGAAGACCGTCGGCGACCTCTTCGGCGCGGGCAAGATGTTCCTTCCGCAGGTTGTGAAGAGCGCGCGGGCCATGAAGCGCGCGGTCGCGCACCTCGAGCCGTACATGGAGGAGGAGAAACGCCTGGCCGGCACAGCGGCTCAGCCGCGCGGCACGATTCTCCTCGCGACGGTGAAGGGCGACGTCCACGATATCGGCAAGAACATCGTCGGCGTGGTGCTGGCCTGCAACAACTACCGCGTCGTGGATCTGGGCGTGATGGTGCCGACGGCGCGCATCCTCGATGCCGCGATCGAGAACCAGGCTTCGATCGTCGGCCTGTCCGGGCTCATCACCCCGTCGCTCGACGAAATGGTGCACGTGGCGGAGGAGATGGAGCGGCGCGGCTTCGAGGTGCCGCTCCTGATCGGCGGCGCGACCACGAGCCGGCAGCACACGGCGGTGAAGATCGCCCCGGCCTATCACGGCCCGACGGTCTACGTGCCGGATGCCTCACGTGTCATCGACGTCGTGTCGAGTCTCCTGAGCGAATCCGGGCGGGGGGAGTTCGAGCGTCAGAACCGCCAGAACCAGACCGACCTGCGCGAGCGCCATCGCGCGCGTGTGGCGAAACCGCTGCGGCCGTACGCGGATGCGCGCTCCCAGGGGCTGCAGATCGACTGGTCTCGCGAGACGATTGCCACGCCGGCGTTCACCGGGCGGCGGATCGCCACGGGGGTGTCACTCGACGAACTGGCCGCGTTTATCGACTGGACGTTCTTCTTCTCGGCGTGGGGCCTGAAGGGACGGTTTCCCGCCATCCTGGATCATGCGGAGTACGGCAAGGCCGCGCGCGAAATCTACGATCACGGCCGCCGGCTGCTCCAGGCCATCATCGGGGACGGGTCGCTGCAGGCACGCGCGGTGTACGGCTTCTGGCCGGCCGCGAGCGACGGCGACGACGTGGTGTTGTTCGCCGATCG
>JAPKZP010000768.1 GCA_026393735.1 Acidobacteriota bacterium | reverse complement strand
GCACCCCGCGCAGCGGCCCCATGGCCATCACGCTCAGCAGGCAGACGGCGGCAATCCAGAACTCGGAACGCCGCATGTGCCAGAGTTCGCGCAGTTCGTGCACTTCGATGAGCGACAGCACGGCGTTGGCCACGATCCCCGCGAGCGCGGCATTCGGCAGGAACGCCAGGAGGTCTGTAAAGAACAGCATCACCAGTGCGATCGTCCCGGCCGCCACCAGGCTGGGAAGCTGGCTTTTCGAGCCCGAGGCATCCATCGCCGCGGAGCGCGACGGGCTGTTGCCCGTGACGATGGACCCGGTGAAGCCGGCCACCAGGTTGGCCGCGCCGTACGCGAACAGCATCTGGTCGCCGTCGGCCTTGTAGCCGTACTTGTTGCAGTAGCTGCGCACCACCAGCAACCCCTCGCACAGGAGGATGGCCACGATGGCCAGGGCGCCCGGCAGCAGACGCAGGTAGTCGACCAGCGGGATCGTCGGCACGGTCAGCGCCGGGAGCCCCGAGGGGATCGTGTTGCCGAGTACGGCGACGCCCTTTGCCGGGAGATCGAGCCACGCGACCAGCGTCGTCAGGAACACCAGCGCCACCAGCGCCCCGGGGATCTTCGGCGCGTAGCGCTTCATCAGCCGGACGATCAGAAAGGCACCCACGCCGATGGCCACCGAGTAGAGGTTGGCGCGCGGAATGGACTGAACGAGGGCAATGACCTCGACGAAGTAACCCTCAGTGCTCACCGAGGTCGCCAGCGTTTCCTTCAGCTGTTCGGCCGCCAGCAGCAGGCCCGACGCTGCGTCGCTCACGTGTGGCGCGGCGAGGATCTTCCGCACCTGATTCGTGAACACCTCGATGCCCAGGCCGGTGATGAAGCCCGCCATCACGGCGCGCGACAAGAAGTTGGCGAGGAACGCCAGCCGGAAGATCCAGAAGATGAAGAACAGCACCGCGCACACGAACGCCAGCGCGAGCGCGTACTGCATGCGAAGCGGATCCCCGGGCGCAGCGAAGGAGACGAGGGCGGCCCCGACGAGGGTCGCCATGGAGGCATCGGGGCTGGTCACCAGGTGGCGCGAGCTGGCCAGCAGCGCAAACACGACCAGCGGGACGATGGCCGCGTAAAGACCGGCGGCGGGCGGCAGGCCTGCGACCTGCGCGTAGCCGATGTTGAGCGGAATCATCAGCGCGGCCAGCGTGATTCCCGCCGACACCTCGCGGGGGACATCGGCCATCGTCACGCCGTGCAGGCCGACGAACGGGCGGGGCCATCGGATGTTCATGCCGCACCACCCGCAACGGTCTTGCCGGCCTGGTTCGCGAAGATCTTGGCCCCTATCGCTGCGAGGACAACCGACCACAACGTCCACATGACGACCATCGTCACAATGCGCGGGTCCCCGTTCGGAATGGCCAGAGCCGCCGCCAGCACCGCGGCGATGTTGCGCGTGCCCATCCCCAGGGCCATGACGCTGCGCTGAGCCTGTTTCAGGCCGAGGCCGACGAAGTAGGTGATCGCGGCCATCCAGACCATGAAGAGCGTCAT
>JAPKZP010000157.1 GCA_026393735.1 Acidobacteriota bacterium | reverse complement strand
GGGATGATCCGAATGGCAGTGCAGGTGCAGCAGGCCCATCCCCGGCTGGTAGCCGAACGGCAGGACGCGGCTGAGCTGCTCGTCACGGCTAACGTAGGCGCGCATCTGCCTCGGGAAGCGGTTGATGATGCTGCGCTCCGCCATGCGCGGCCAGTCGGCGCCGGCCGCCCACCATTCCGGCCAGCCCTTGCGGTTGCCGGCCAGCACGCAGTTGCCGTGCGCATCGACCGGGTTGCCGTGGTCGCCCTGGAAGCGCGGATTTCCGAAGAGCATTTCGCCGGCCTTGAATATGTTGAGGCTGTTGGGCGCGTCGGTGTAGGTGACATCGCGCGGCCCGCTGCTGAAGCAGATGTCCGTCATGTTCGTGTCCCATCCGGACTTCATGCAAACTTCCCCTTCCGCGTCGAAAACCATGCTGGGCGGCAGGTCGTCCCAGTTCAGTTCGGGCGCATCCGGATTGTACCAGCCCAGGGCCACCAGCAGCGGCAGCACAAAGTTGGGGCTTTCATCGAAGAAGCGATCGACCGCGCGCTCCTCATCCGCGGCCATCGGACCGTCAATGGCGCGCAGGCTTTCCTTGATCCGGTAAATGGTTGGCTCCAGCGGATTTTTGGAAAGCGCGGCCAGCACCCAGCGGGTGGCGTCGCCGCCGCCGAAGGGCTTGAGCTGCCCGTCCCGCAGGCCGCTTTGCCCGAAGGCGTTCCGGATGTCGTAGCGCGGTGCGACGTACTGGTTGTGCACGAGTGTGCCGGCGATACAGGGCGTTTCGAAGAGTTCCGGTTCGTTCAGGCAGCCCCGCAGGTAGAGCAGGGCATGCGAGACGGAATGCACCATGCAGGTGCAGCGCGCCCGCGAGCCCAGCCACCAGTTGCCGCCGCGCGTGCCGGCGTGGCGGCGGAAATAGTTCAGCACGTCGGCCTCAACCGACAGGTTGCGGTCCAGGATCGCCCGGCTCTCCGGCGTCGCGGCGTTGGTGATGGCCAGCACTGGCACCGGCAGAGTTTCCGGGTCGAAGCGGGCCAGATCGATTTTCGCCTTGTACGCCGCGATGCCGGGGTGGTCGCGGCAGAGCATGTCGTAGACCACCGCATCCGCGCGGGGGAAGGGATAGCCGTGCATATAGGCCTCGCTGCCGTGCACATAGTCGAAGAGCGGCGTCAGTTTCGAGACAAAAAAGTCGTCCCCGGGCGGGACCAGGAACTCCTGGGCCAGCGCGCAGCCCACGGCGCGCCAGCGCTGGATGGTGGGCGTGAAGTCCTGCTGCCCGCCGCCGCCCATCGCGGCGATGGGCCGCACTGCCGTACGGGTGCCCGCCGCCGCGTACTGCTGCACGAGGGTCCTGCGGATGATGTCCGACACCTCGAAGACGTCGCGCGAACGCTCGCTGATCGGCACGAGCCGCACGTAGATGGTGGCGCTGTTCGGGGTCCTCGCCGTGTCGTCGGCCACGGTCACCATCGTGAACGCCACCTCTGCGAGAGTGGACCGCAGGTTGGCGGCAATCCGGTTCGAGGTCAGTTCGGTGGCTTCGAGACTCGTCCCTTCGGGCGCGCGCACGCTGATCTCGAACTCCGACTGGTCGTCGATGGGCAGGAAGTTCTTGTTCGCCACCATGAACAGCGGCCCGCTGGACACGAAGACGAGAAACGCGATGAGCGCGACGAGGCGCCGATGTCCGAGCGCCCACTCGAGCAGCCGCGTGTAGCCGTGGTCCAGCGGCGCAAACCAGGAACTCTCGCGCGACGTGTGCTTGGGGTGCGTGGGGTCGACGTCCTGCGGCCGCAGCCGCAGCCACCGCGCGCCGAGCATCGGCGTCAGGGTGAAGCTGACCAGCAGCGACACCAGCACCGCGAACGCCATCGTCAACCCGAAGCTCTTCATGAACATGCCGACGATGCCGCCCATGAAGCCGATGGGGAGGAAGATCGCCACGAGCGACAGGGTCGTCGCCAGGACCGCGAGGCCTATTTCCTTGGTCGCTTCGACCGCGGCCTTGAACGGGTCCTGGCCCTTCTCCTCGATGAACCGGTAGATGTTCTCGAGGACGACGATGGCATCGTCGATGACGATGCCGACCGACAGCGTCAGCGCGAGCATCGTCATCGAGTTGAGGGTAAAGCCCTCGTACCAGATCAGGCCGAAGGCCGCGACGATCGACGTCGGGATTGCGATCGCGGCGATGATGGTCGACCGCAGGTTGCCGAGGAAGATCAGGACGACCAGGGCCGCCAGCAGCGCGCCGACGATCAGGTGCTCCTGGACGGCGCGGATGGAGGCCTTGATGAAGTCCCCCTGGTCGCGCACGATCTTCATCTCGTAGCCGGCCGGCAACGTGGCGCGCAATTCCTCGAGGCGGTCCTTCACCGCCTGGATGACCTGGACCGCGTTGGTGCCAGACTGCCGCCGGATGTTGAGCACGACGGTCGGCTTGCCGTTGATATTCGCCAGCGTGCCGGCGTCCTGCATCCCGTCTTCGACCGTCGCGATGTCGGCAACCGTGATGGCATGCCCGTCGCGAATCCGCACGATGATCTGGCCGAAGTCCGCCACCGACTGCACGCGTCCCCGCGTGCGCAGCGTCAGGTTCCGCGAGCCCTGTTCGAGCCGGCCGCCGGGAACTTCGATGTTCTGGGCCTGGAGTGCCCTCGACACCTCGGTGACCGTGACGTTGTAGGCGTGCAGCCGGTCGGGGTCCAGCCAGAGATTGATCTGACGTCCCCGGCCCCCGATCACCAGCACCTGGCCGACGCCGTTCACCGTCTCGAGCCGGCGCCGCAAGACCTTGTCGGCGTATTCCGTGACCTCAAGCACCGGCCGCGGTGCGGAAATGGCGATGCCGAGCACGGGCGCGGCGTCCATGTCCATTTTCTCGATGGTCGGCTGCAGGATCGTCCGGGGCAACTGGGGCAGGATGCGGTTCACTTTGTCGCGCACTTCCTGCGCCGCGGTGTCGACGTTCTTCTCGAGCAGGAACGACGCGGTCACAATCGAGACGCCTTCGGCCGACGTCGAGCGCAACTCGTCGAGCCCGCTGATCGTGTTGACCGCCTCCTCGATCTTGTCGGAGATCTCGGTTTCCACCTGCTGCGGAGCCGCGCCCGGCTGGCGGGTCGTGATCATGATCGTGGGAAAGTCCACCTTCGGGAACCGGTCGACGCCCAACTGCGAATACCCGAACACGCCGACGACGGCGAGCGTCAGCACCAGCACCGAGGCGAAAACCGGCCGCCGCACGCACAACGCTGCAAGCCACTGCATGGGAGGCTCCTACCTGGTGGGTGCGGATGGGGATGGGGCGATAGCGGCCGGCCCGGCGGCCTGGCCTGCGACGCGCACGGGGGCGCCGTCGAACAGGGCGGCAACCTGCGTCGTCGCGACCAGTTCACCGGCAGTCAGCCCGTTGAGGATCTCGGTGATCGGGCCGAGCACGGCGCCGGGCATGACCATCCGCTGTTCCGCCTTGTTTCCAGTCACGACGAACACGTGGCTGATGCCGGCGGCCGTGGCGACCGCAGCCGTTGGGACGACGAGGGACGGGGCGGCGCCCGGCACCGTGATGTCCGCCGACACGAACATGCCCGGCTTCAAGGCGTCATCGCGGTTCGCCACCACCGCCTCGACGGTCAGGGCCCGCTGATCGGCCCGGAACGCCGGGGACACAAACCG
>JAPKZP010000301.1 GCA_026393735.1 Acidobacteriota bacterium | reverse complement strand
GCGTCGCTTTGCCTTCGCGGAACTGCAGATTCGGACAGATGGCGGTGTAGCCATGCTGGGCGAACCGTCGGGTAATCTCGATGGTCGGCTCGTCCCAGCCGGGCATGTGATGGACCACGACCACACCGGGGAACTTGCCGGGCCCCGCCGGGCGCGCCACGTATGCGTCGATCAGGTCACCCTTGTGCCCGCGCATCTGCACGGTCTCGCCCGAGATCGCTTTGTAGAAGACCCTGCCCGCCGTCGCGGCGGACTGGGCCGCCGCGGGCGGCGCCGGTGGGGCGGCCTGCGGCGATTGCGCGGTCACAGCCGCCCCCATGGCCACGACTCCAACCACCCCTGAGGTCGTTTCTGCGATGAACTCTCTTCGATTCATGACCCTCTCTCCTTTCCAACCCCACACACGATCATTCCCTCAGGCAGCACGCCTTGAACTTGCGGCCGCTCCCGCACGGGCAGGGATCGTTGCGCCCTGCGTTCGGACGCGCGTTGCTCTCCTCCGCGCGGAGTTGTTCCATCAGCGATTCCGGCTCGTGTCCTGCCCACCGCAGTGCCGCCATGCGCTCTGCATAGGGACGGCAGTGCATGAAGAACTGCCGATACCCGGCGCAGAGGTAGTTCAGGCCGGACTCGCCGTCGGGCGCCTGGATGATGCGGTCTTTCGGGCAACCCCCGTTGCACATCGTCCGAACGTCGCACGCCTGGCAATAGCGCGGCAGTGACACCTCCTTGGCCCGCCCGAAGGCGTCTTGTGCCGGGCTCTCGAGCAGTGCTGCCAGCGGGGTTTCGCGAATGTTGCCCAGCCGATGCTCCGGGGTGACGAAGTGATCGCATTGATAGAAGTCGCCGTTGTGCTCGACGACCGGCACATCGCCGCAGGTCGGACGGAAGATACACAGCGAATGGCCCAGCCCATGGGCCGGCCTCGCGGCTTCTTCGAAGATCTGGACCATGATCCGCCCCATGTCGTGCCGGACCCATTCGTCGAAGATCGCGCACAGAAAGCGGCCAAAGGTCTCGGCCGGCACCGTACGCTCGCTCACGCCGCAGGTCGAGCCTGGTCGCGGCTCCACCAGGGGTATGAAGTTGAGGTACTGCGCCCCGATCTCCTTGAAGAAGTGATACACCTCCAGCGGGTGCTGCACGTTCTGCGCGTGCACCACACAGAGCAGATCCACGGCAACCCTGTGCCGCCGCAGCAGGCGATAGCTCTGCATCACCGGCCGATGCGTCGCCCTCCGGTCTTTCGTCGTGCGATACACGTCGTGCAGTTCTCTCGGCCCGTCGAGGCTAAGTCCAACGCCGAACTTCTCCGCCGCGAAGAAACCGCACCACTCATCCGTCAGCAGGACGCCGTTGGTCTGGATGCTGTTGGCGACGTGTGTGCCGGCGGGACAGTGTGTTCGCTGGAGCTCCACAATCCGGCGGAAATAGTCCAGCCCGAGAATTGTCGGTTCGCCGCCGTGCCAGGAAAAGAGGACTTCGCTCCCCTGCGCGATCGCCAGCTGCTGGACGATGTACTCCTGAAGGAGATCGTCGGGCATCCGGAAGGACGTGCTCTCGGGGTAGAGCCGCTCTTTCTCCAGGTAGTAACAGTATTGGCAATCGAGGTTGCAGAGAGCCCCGGCCGGCTTGGCGAACACCTGGAATTCACGGGATCGCTGAACCATGCTCGCCCTTCTCACTTCCTGGAGACGGTTTCACAACCTGCGTGAGGCGGCTGAATCAGGCCGCGAGAACGGGCTGTGAAACCGCCCATAGGTACGTACGGCGCACGGACGTTGCCCTCCTCTCGAACAGTCAACAGGCCAGCCTCGGTGCCGCAGGAGACCCGGAGCAGACGCAGGCGCGAGGGAACGCCGGCGCCGCTCCGACAGCGGGGACAGTGTAGCGCTCGTGGCGTGGCGGCCGCGTCCCGTTCGCAACGCGAGTGTCCCATTCGTAACAACCTGCTGCTCCCCGCGCCCTGTGGAGTTGGAGACGGTGTCCAGGCTCGCCGACTCCATATTCGTCTTCCCTCTTCGACGCCGCGCACGGGCGCACCACTTTACTTCCTGATGCCGCGCAGTAGAATAATGCCGCCTCCAGCGCAACCCGCCCCAGGGCGCAACATGAAGATCGGCTGCCTGGAGGACCGGCATGCTTTTGCCTCTGTTCGTCACCGTGCTTCCCGTTCTTTTTCTGGCGGGCCTCATCCAGAAGGCCCTGGCGTTTCGGCGGCGCCATGTCGACATGGACGGAGAGCCGCCGATCCCCAAGACGCTGTTCGCCAGCAGCAAATGGGCCATCGTCCTGGTGTGGGGGGCGATGGTGATCCAGAGTTGGAGCGACAAGCTCTCCTTCGTCGACGTCCCGAGCGTATTCGCGAGTGCATCGATCGGCCTGTGGGCCATGGGCTTTGCGCTCCTGTTCGCTGGCCGGTCTGGCCTCGGAGACTCGTTCAGGATCGGCTCACCCAAGGAACGCACGGGCCTGAAACGGACTGGACTCTACAGGTTCAGCCGGAATCCCATGTACGTGGGCGTCTACGCCACGCTCTGCGCGGCGGTCCTGCGTACGCTCAATCCACTCCTGCTGCTGGTCGCCGTGTACGTGATTGCCGTGCACCACAGGATTGTGCTGGCCGAAGAGGCGCAATTGCGTCGCGTGTTCGGCGACGAGTATCGAACCTACGGCAGCCAGGTCCGGCGATACCTCTGAGCCGGAAACGATACTCCAACGCCCACTCGTGGCGACGCTCGCCTGCCGTGTTGTGGTGTGACCTTTCCTGTCGCACCTCGGTCCTGGACTGCCTGCAAGACGGCCAGCGCGTCGTGGACGGCTTGGTTGCGGTGCTCTCGCCCCGGTGCTAGTATTCGCTCGACCCGACCTACAGCCGACGGGTAGCGCTGCCGTGGCGGTCGGTGACCACCAGCAGTAGAGTGTCTGACCGGCAGACGAGGCGGTGCCTGCCGCGCCGACGGCGACCGCAGCCGTGCATGACCGCCGGAGCGCAGTTGTGAGCTCTGAGTGGCGTCGCACCGCGCCAGGACGTGGTAGCGGCTCTCGCGACATGGAGGAGACAAAAAATGCCTGACAGACTGAGAACGTGGCGTTGGTTCGGTATGTTGCTTGCGGTCGTCGTGCTCGCCGGGCTTCCTGCAGCGACTCAGCAGGCCGGCCCCCAGAGCGTATTGTTCACGCAGCCCGCGGGCGGGGGCGACCTGAAGCAGGCCGTCCCGGACATCCAGTTCCCGGCGGCCGCGCTGAACGCTGACGCGGTGGCGGCGGATCGGCAGCAGGCCGTCGCGGCACTCTTGCCCAAGGCAGCCGGCGGCCGTGTCGTGCCGGTCATCGTGGGGTTCGACACGGCGTTCGTTCCCGAGGGCGGGCTTGACGCCGGACGCGCGGCGGCGCAGCGCGCCGGCATCGCGGCCGCGCGCGAAGCGATCCTGAGCCAGTTTGTGCGCGGGTCGGCACTGGAGATCAAGCGCTACGTGACGATTCCGTACTTTGCCGCGCATCTGGATTCGGACGCCCTTCAGACACTGGCAGGGATCGCCGGCGTCACATCGGTGGTGGAAGATCAGTTGGATGCTCCCGTGCTTTCGCAGAGCGTTCCGATCATCCAGGCGAACCTGGTGCATGCGGCAGGCGTGACAGGGGCCGGGAAGACCGTGGCCATTCTCGATACCGGCGTCGACAAGACCCATGCTGCGTTTCAGGGACGCGTGGTGTCGGAAGCGTGCTACTCCACCAACGGCAGCGGCGGCACGAGCGCCTGTCCCGGCGGCGTGTCGAGTTCGACGGCGCCGGGCTCCGGCGTGAACTGCCCAGCCGGCTATTCCGGCTGCGACCATGGCACGCACGTGGCGGGCATCGCGGCCGGCAACGGCGGAGGCGTCCTGGGTGTCGCACCGGGTGCCTCCATCATCGCAGTTCAGGTGTTCAGCCTGTTCGGCGCCGCCGACTGCGGCGGCTCTCCTTGCGTGCTCTCGTTCAACTCGGACCAGATGGCCGGGCTGGACCGGATTGCCCAACTGGCGGGCACCTTCAGCATCTCGTCCGTCAACATGAGCATCGGTGGAGGAAGGTACTACGATGCGGCATCGTGCGATTCGGCGGCGTCCGGGCGCAAGGCATCGATCGACGTGCTGCGCTCGTACAACATCGCCACGGTGATCGCGTCCGGCAACAACGGGTACGCGGACAGCATCAGTTCGCCGGGGTGCATTTCGACGGCCGTCGCCGTGGGTTCCACGGACAAGTCCGGCGGCGTGTCCACGTTCTCGAACATGCACCCGACGATGGTCAAGTTGCTCGCGCCGGGGCGCAACATCGTGTCGGCGAGGCCTGGCGGAGGGACCCAGACCATGTCGGGGACCTCGATGGCGACGCCCCACGTAACGGGTGCCTGGGCGCTCTGGCAGGCGGTCGCGAATCTGCGGGGAAATGTCGGGTCCGTGTCGACCATCCAGTCGGCGGCGAGGAGCATGGGCAGGAACGTGGTGGATTCCGGGGCGGCCGGGTCCGGCAGCACGTACCCTGAGATTCGTACGTACGACACGGCGGTGCTGCTCTATACGGGAGGCGGCGGGTCGGCGCCAGGCGCCCCGGGCGGGCTCACCGCGTCGTCCAGCGGCTCGAATATCGTGCTGTCCTGGAACGCCCCATCGTCCGGGGGCGCGCCGACCGGGTACATCATCGAGGCTGGGTCTTCTCCGGGCCTGGCGAACCTCGCGAACTTCTCAACGGGCAGCACAGCGACCTCGTTCTCCGCGGGGGGCGTGGGTGCGGGCACGTACTACTGCCGCGTCAAAGCGAGCAACGGCTCGGGGACGAGCGGCCCGTCGAACGAGGCAACGCTGGTCGTGGGAGGCTCGACGCCTCCGCGGGCGCCGACGGGCCTGAGCGCCTCGGTGCTGGGTGCGCAGGTCCGCTTCACATGGACGGCGTCGGCGGCGGGAGAGGTCCCGGCCTCGGCTCCAACTGGCTACCTGCTTGAAGCCGGGTCGTCGTCGGGCGCCAACAATCTCGGTATCTTCAACGTGGGCAATGTCACCAGCTACGTGGCGGACAATGTCGCGCGCGGCACGTACTGGGTCCGTCTGAGGGCCTATAACTCCGCCGGGACGAGCGGCACGTCCAACGAGGTCGTGGTGCTCCCCAACCAGGGCACCGGCACCGGAGATCTGTCGGCGACGCTGACGTGGAACACGGGGACGTCCTCCAGTCGCGTCGACATGGACCTGCACACGATCGAGCCAAGCGGCTACCACGTGTACTATGGCGCGCGGACCGGCCCGACGGCGCGCCTCGACGTTGACAACACGACTGGGCTCGGCCCGGAGAACATCTTCGTCGCGCCCGGGGTCGCGGCGAATGGCGTCTACGACATCTACGTGCATTCCTACAGCGGCAGCACATGGCCCACGACCGCCACGATTACGGTTCGGACGAACGTGGGCACGTCCAACGAGCGTTTCCAGACGTTCACGCGCGTCTACAATTCTTCGGGCGTGTACCAGAACGTAGCGACCGTGACTTTCCCTGGCGGCATCATCACCGAGCGTACCGGCACCCGATCCGTGCCGACGACCGACGTGCCGGCCGCCAAGAAACAGTAGCGGGGAGGACTGAGGCTTCGTGTGAGGCACTGGCAGTCGTCGCGACCGCGGCGCGGGCGGACTGCGTCCCGTCTCGGGATGAGTCTGGCGAGAGCCGTGCTCGCGTTGTATTCCGCATCCTGCGCAGCGGCGACGGCTGACCTGCCGCCAGGGCAGCAGCCGCCGCAGGCGCAGGCGGCGCCGGTGTCTCAAGAGATCCCGTTTCCGAAGGCGCCACCCGATCCGGGCGTGGTCGCCGATGCCAAGCGGCGGGCGGTTGCCGAACTGGTGGCGAAAGCGGGAGGCGACCGGTTCGTGCCGGTCATCGTTGGATTCGAGGTTGCGGGGGGTGCGACGCCGGCTGGTGGTGTCGATCGCGGCCAAGCCATCGCGATCGCGCGAGAGTCGATTCTCGAGCAATTGCGGCCGGGCTCGGTGGAAGGCGTCAAGCGTTACGCGACGATCCCGTACTTTGCTGCGCGGGTGACGGCGGACGCACTCGACGTGCTGGAGCACCTCGGCAGCGTCATATCGATCGCTGAAGACGTTCCGGTGGCACCGGCAGCCCCGAGCGGGTGGGGGCGGGAATCGATCGGCGGAGCGATGGCGGCCGGCAACGAACCGGCAGCGCCGGCCTCGCTGGCATGGGTCGTGGTTCGGCAACCTCAACGCCAGGGGGGGCCGGCGGCGAACTGTCTCGTCGGACCGGGACCTCCGGCGGAACTGAAGGTCGCCCGCAGCGCGGGCGGCCACCTGCGTCTGGAGTGGGCGGCCTCGGGCGGCGGGGCGACGACCTACTGGCTCGAAGTGGGGTCCGCGCCGGGCCTCGCTGACGGTCTTGTGACGAACCTGAGGAACGCGTCGACGCTGTTCGAGGCGTCTGGCGTCGGACCGGGGACTTACTATCTCCGGGTAAAGGGCGCCAACGCGTGCGGGGCGAGCGGGCCGTCGAACGAGGTGATCCTGATCGTACCGTGACGACCGTCGCGCGTCACGTTTTCGAGGACGATCTGGGGCCCGGGGCATCGCGAGGATGCCCCGGGCCTTTTTTCGGCCGCAGCTTGGCATCCCCAGTTCCCCCCCTTCGCCGAGACCAATACTGTCCCGAGTCGTACGCCTGTGCTCCACGGCGTGCAGCCTAGTGTTCGCGCGCGCCGCATTCCGCGAGGCTTGACGGGGATTTTCTTCCGCGCGAACGTGGGCCGAAGCGTGCCGCCGTGTGCAACAAGGGCGCGAGGTTGGTGGTGGCAGGGTCCTTGCTCCGTGTCCGGGTGGCGGGTTCCTGTCGGGACCCGGGGGAGACGAACAATGCGACGCCTGGCGCTGCTGCTGGCAGCCGGTTCGATGATCGTGGCCACCGCCGTCACGCCTGCCCGCGCCCAGCAGCCCCAGGCTGCCGCCGACGCGCCTTCCACCTTGAGCCTGACGGTTCGCGTGACGCCCGCAAACGCGTGGAAAGTCGTCGGCGATCTCCGTCAGTTGATGAACGAGGGAGCCTCGTCGCCGGCCGGGCCGAACCTGCTGCGTGACCTGGCTGGCGTCATCAGTGCCACGATCGCCCTCGACAGCGGCGCGGTGAGCCAGGCGCCCTCGACGGGCATCGGCGTGTCGAGCGAGCCGCTGGCACGCGCCCTCCGGGAGCGCGGCGCTGGCGCGGCCTGGGATGCCTGGACGAGCGAACGACGGCGCATCGGCGGCCAGGCGGCCGGCTCGGGGTTGTCGCTCGAACAGACCGTCACCCGCGCCACGAAGGCCCTCGAAACGCACGCAGCGAAGGCGCGGCAGGGCGTCGATGCCCTCGCCAGCGGCCTCACCGCCCTAAGAGAGACGTGGGTGGCTCACTCGAAGTAGATCCCTGTCCCCACCGCAAACTTCTCGCCGACAGCCGGCGCGTGTCAGGTGGCGTTTTTGCGGCTGCCGCTCAGCGGACCGATACGGGTGCGTACAGCGGAGGAAGCGATCAGCGTCTGCAGGCGTTTGATGCGCGTGTCCTCGCGCTTGGCGCTCATCACCCAGTGACTGGTAGTCCGGCGATACCAGGGAGCCTCCTGCTGAAAGTAGGTCCATGCGGCCGTGATCGCCTGGAATCGTCGGCGGAATGCCGGAGTCAGCTCTGCAGGGCGCTGCTCGAAGGAGTACACACCGGTCCGATCTTCCTCCCGGGCCTCAAAGACGGCCAAGCCGGCTTTCGTCATCCGCTTGGCTTGAATGAGTCGCTCCGCGTGGCGCACGTTCACTCGGCTCCAGATGCTTCGAGGCTTCCTGGGCGAGAACCGGACCGAGAAGCTGTCGGCGTCGAGGCGCCTGCGCACGCCGTCGATCCAGCCATAGCAGAGGGCCTCATCGAGGGCCTGCGCGTAGGTGACGCCGGTCGCGGCCGCGTGGTTCTTGGAGACCCTGAGCACCAGGGCGATGGCCGTCTTGTGGTGCGTCCTCAGCCAGGCCCTGAAGGCCGCCGGTGTCTTGAAGTGCGCGAGAATCGGCTCAGCCATACGCCCTCTTCGCAGGACCGCTCTAGCCAGCGCGCGGGTCAGCGCATGAACGGGCCCAGGCCCGTCTTGGTGATCGCGGCGGTCGACGGCAGATCGGTCAACACGACCTGCCGCCCCTTAGCGACGCCTTCATTGTACGCATCGAGGACCGCCAGCAGCGTGTCGCAGTGGATTCCGACGCGTTTCGCCAGGGGCCACTCGGGGTCGTTGACAGGATCGCCGGGTTTCCCCCCGAAGGCGAACGCCGGGTTGGGTGTTTCGAACAGGAACGCGCTCGCCTGGGTGCCATCGCCCCACTCACGGTGCGACAGCCCGCGGAACGTCGACGACGACGGCTCGAGTTTCATCGACAGGTCCTTCGCATCGAGCGCCAGGACGGCTGCCGCCGCGAGACCGAGGTTCTTCGGGTTGGCGACGACCATCATCGCCAGCCTGGCGCCGGGCGGCGCCTCGTGGAGGTCGAAGGCGACTTCGACTTTCTCCTTCTGGATGAGGGTCATGACGGCGTAGGCGATCCGCTGCGTGAGGTTTCCGTTTGCCTTCCCGGGATACTGTCGATCGAGGTTCCTGAATAGACTGTCGAACGCGTACTCTGGCGTTGGGGCCTGCTCTGCCGGCGGGTCCGGTTCACCCTGGTGCTCGGGCTTGGTGAGACGGGTTCCGTTCGAGAACGCCCGGACACCGCTCGCGGTCTTCACGGTGAAGGTGCGGGGGCCCGTGGGCATCTTCGGGTCCTGCCAGCTGACCGCCGAATTGTTGGCGTGGGGGACGACGAGCAGGCGCCCGCGCCGGACCTTCCCGTGCTCGACCAGCACGATGGCCGTCATGATGCCGGCGATCTCGTTGGCGTGCGTGCCGCCCGCGACGAACGCCGTGCCGCCCGGCTCCGGCCCTTCGAGCACGTAGACCGGGGTGTCGCCAGGCGTCCCGGCGAGGCCGGGCAGGTAGTCGGACAACGCGCGGGTCTTGACGCCGGGCCCCGGCCGAACGTCGTGCGTCTCCGGCGGGATCGAGGGGATCGCGATCTGCGCGGCCTCACGCGCAGCCTCAATCGCCAGGACTCCGGCGACGACCACGAGCAAGAGCGCGAGCAGGCTCGACCTTCCTGCCCGGCCGGCCCCGCGACAACGTAATGCTGCCATGTGCGTGTCTCCTCGCATGTGCCCGGAACCCGGAAGTGCACCGATCCCGCGCTAGTATCCGATCACCGCCCCGTCCCGCCTGGGGTCGGCGCCGCCGATCCGCTTTCCGGTCTTCTGGTCGACGATGATGCCCTGCGCGCCGCCGAAGAACATGTCGTACTCGCGCATCGGCCTGACCGTGTACCCCATCGTGGTGAGTGCGGCCACGGTCTCTTCGGGAAGGCGCGGCTCCACGACCAGCGTCTTGGGGGACGGGAAAAAGCGCGGCGCCTCGATGGCCTCCTGGATCCCCATCTTGTAGTCCACGAGGTTCGACACGAGCAGCGTCATCGTCGTCATGATGCGCATGGCGCCGGGCGTGCCAAGCGTGGCGAAGGCCTTGCCGTTCTTCAGCACGATCGTCGGCGAAATGGTGGTGACCATGCGCTTGCCGGGCGCGATGGCCGCCGGCACCACGAAGTTCCCCATCTCGTTGTTCAGGATGATGCCCGTGCCGGAGACGACGACCCTGGCTCCGAAGAAGCCCGAGAGCGTCTGCGTGAGCGCAACCATGTTGCCGGCCTTGTCGACGACCGACAGCGACGTCGTGCTCGGCCTGTCGGTCGGCAGCTCGCCGGCCCCGATCGTCGGGCTGATCT
>JAPKZP010000061.1 GCA_026393735.1 Acidobacteriota bacterium | reverse complement strand
GGCCTGGGCGACCGCCGTGCCATAGAAGAGGGCGCTGTCCTTCTGGATGGCTGCGATGAACGCGGCCTTGACCCCGTTCGTTCCCGGCACCGGCGCGCGGCCGTCGACCGCCGGCGTCGCGGCATCGAAGGCAGTGGACCTGCGCGACGCCGCGGCGAAGAACCCGGCCGTTCAGGCCATCCTTGAGATCTTCCCCGGCGAAGTCAGAGGCGTGACGGAACTGAAAGACTCATGAACATCCAGAACATGATGAAACAGGCGCAGCGGATGCAGGAGCAGATGCAGCGCCAGATGGCGGACCTGCGGATCGAAGCGACGGCCGGCGGCGGCATGGTGTCGGTCGTCGTCAACGGGCTCAAGCAGATCCAGTCGCTCACGATCGATCCCGAGGTTGTGTCCAAAGACGACGTGACCATGCTGCAGGACCTGATTCTCGCGGCGATCAACGACGCCAACCGCAAGGCCGACGAAGCCATGTCGAGCCAGTTGGGCGGCATGATGGGCGGGTTGAAGCTCCCCGGCATGTAACGCAGGCCGAACGCATCCGATGTCCCAGCCCGAACCCCTCACGCGCCTGATCGACGAACTGCAGCGGCTGCCCGGCGTCGGCCGCAAGAGCGCCCAGCGGCTTGCGTTCCACGTGTTGAAGACGCCGCGGGCAAACGCGGATCGCCTCTGCGAGGCCATCCGGGACGTCAAGGACCGGGTGACCTACTGCTCGGTGTGCAACAACGTGACGGACGTCGATCCCTGTCCCATCTGCACGGACGAGACCCGCAACCACCGGTTGATCTGTGTCGTGGAGGAGCCGCCCAACGTGCTGGCCATCGAGCGCAGCCGCGACTACAACGGCGTGTACCACGTGCTGATGGGCGCGCTCTCGCCGCTCCAGGGCATCGGGCCGGACGAACTCCGCATCAAGCCGCTGCTGCAGCGCATCGACACCGGCGGCGCCGACGAAGTCATCCTGGCCACGAACCCGAACGTCGAAGGCGAGGCGACGGCCATCTACCTCGCCAGGCTCCTGAAACCGTTGGGCGTCCTCGTCACCCGCATCGCGATGGGAGTACCCGTGGGCAGCGACCTCGAGTACGCCGACGACATCACGATGCACAAGGCGATGGAAGGGCGCCGGGAGGTCTGACATGCTCCCGCTGTCGATCCAGGTGCCCGTCTCGGTCGTGCTGCTTGCGGGCGGCGCCATCGCGTGCTTCGCCGGATTTCGGCTCTTCCGCCTCGTCCTCGGGGTGTACGGCTTCATCCTCGGCGCGCTCGTCGGCAGCTCGATGGTGGGCACGGCCGAGGCATGGACCATCGTGATCGCGGCGCTCGCGGGCGGCGCGGTTGGCGCGCTCGTGCTGGTCGCCGGCTGCTTCGTCGGGGTCGCCCTCGTGGGAGCGGGCCTGGGCGCGTTCCTCGTGAACCTCGCGTGGAAACCCTTCGCCGGAGATCCGCACTGGCTCGTGCTGCTTCTCGCCGCCGCGGTCGGCGGCATCACGGCGATGGCGTTCCAGCGCTACGTCATCATCGCGGGCACGGCCTTCGCTGGCGCATGGACCCTGCTCGTCGGCGCCGCGGCCCTGATGCAAGGCAAAGGAGCGCGGGCCGCATCGGCAAGCGGCGACGTGTGGATCGTGTACCCCAGTACCGCAGGCCCGCCCGGCCTGTGGGTCTACATCGGGTGGATCGTCATCGCGATTGTCGGCGTCTACGTCCAGCTTCACACCACCACCCCGACAGCCCGCAAGAAGAAGGACAAGAACAAGGACAAGGCGTAGACCCCGGGGTCAGTAGACCCCGGGGTCAGGTCCAAAACACAACCTTCTCCGATTTCTTGGATCCGGAGCCGACTCTGGGGTCAGGTCCAAAACACAACCTTCTCCGAGCTCTTGGATCCGGACGGTTGGAGAAGGTTGTGTTTTGGACCTGACCCCGTCGTAGACTCGAAACCATGGAACGAGAACGCAACGGAACAACCACCGGACGTGCCCTGGTCGTGGAAGACGAGCCGCGGATCCGCGAACTCGTCGCCTTCCATCTCCGCCTCGAAGGTCTCGAATGCACGGAAACCGGCGATGGCGAAGAGGCCCTTCGTCTCGCCCGCGCCGAGCACTTCGATCTCATCATCCTCGACCTGATGCTGCCGGGTGTCGATGGCGTCACCGTGTGCCGGGCGATCCGCCGAGGCGCCGACAATCCCACCGTGCCCATCCTCATGCT
>JAPKZP010000769.1 GCA_026393735.1 Acidobacteriota bacterium | reverse complement strand
GGGTGATCGAGCCCTACGGCGCTCTGACCATCAGCGGCTGGCAGACCGGTCTTTCGGATGCCCGTCGCTTCGAGTTCACGACAGAAGAGCGGTCGTATGGAGGCATCCTCGGCAGGACCGCGAATCTCGGCGTCATCACGGCCGTGTTCTTCCGCGAGCGCGTGCCGGCGCCCCTGCCGGTGACAAGCTCCCGCAACGAGGCCAAGGCAGAGTCGGCCGGGGCCGGCGGCGTGGGCAGCGCCGACGCCGCGTCCAGGCCGTCCGCGGCGCCACCCGCTGCCCAATCGCCCGCGTCGGCCGAGTCCGCCAATCGCGACTATGCCGCGACCGGGATCGGCGATCGCGTGGACCACGCCGTTCGCGAGGTCTCGATGGATCTCGACTCGTCACCCGCCGCAACCATCATCCTTCGCTACGAGTACCGTTCGGCGCTCGTGCAACTCGGCGTCCTCCCGGCACCGGTTCCTGAGGACGATGTGCTGTCGCGCCGGGAGCGGGCGCGTGGCTTCGCGCCGGGCTTCTGCCCTGACCCGGCACGGAAGTGGTGAGGACCTCGCCAGTTGAGACAGGCCACGACGCCCCGGGTGGTCGACCGGGGCGTCAATCGTGCGCTATAGTTTTTCCGCGCCCAGGCATCGAATCCAGGCGCGAGCGGGGGGCAGCGACGACGAGTGAGGTGGTTCGCATGCTGCGGACCATCTGGAGCCAGATGCCATGACGCAAGAGTCGTTCGTGCTGGGTGTGGACCTCGACGGCACGGTCGCAGATTTCTATGGCGGCCTCCGGCCCATCGCCGCTGAATGGCTGGGCGTGGATGTCGATACCCTTCCGACGGACGTGTCGTGGGACATGCCCGAGTGGGGCCTGGCGCAGTCGCCAGGCGGCTATCCCGATCTTCACAAGTTCGCCGTGACGCAGCGCGACCTTTTCCGGGTGCTGCGCCCGCTTCCGGGCGCGCCCATGGCGTTGCGCCGTCTCTCGAAGGCGGGCGTGCGCATCCGCATCATCACACACCGCCTCATCGTCAAAGACTTCCATCAACTGGCCGTGCAGCAGACCATCGAGTGGCTCGATTCGCACGGCGTGCCGTACTCGGACCTGTGCTTCATGGGCGACAAGGGCGCTGTCGGGGCCGACCTCTACATCGAGGACGCCCCTGGCAACGTCGAGCGTCTTCGGGCCGAAGGCCTGTCGACGATCGTCTTCACCAACTCCACGAACCGCCATCTCGTCGGGCCGCGCGCCGACAACTGGGAGCAGGCGTACAGTCTGGTCCTCACAGAGTTGGAGCGCTGGATGCCAGCGCCTTAGAGGCCGCGCCCTCGATCATGCCCATCGCATCATCCGTTTCAGGAAGCGCGAGATCACCGGTGTCGGCGAGGCGCCCTGGCGCGCAGTTGTCGAGCAGCGCCTCGGTCCAGGTGTTGGAGGCCGGCGAGTACAGCGCCTGACGGATCGGCGGCGGGGCATTCACACGGGCGGCCTGGGCGCCAGCGGCAGGTGGCGGCGCAGGGCAGCAGACGGCAGAGGGACGACCATCGTGAAGACCATCGGCCTGATTGGCGGCATGAGCTGGGAGTCGACGGTCCCGTACTACCGGACGATCAACCGCGTGGTAGGGGCGCGTCTGGGCGGACTGCACTCCGCGAAGATTGCGCTCTACAGCGTGGAGTTCCACGAGATTGAGCAGCTCCAGCATGCGGGGCGGTGGGACGAGGCCGGCGACATCCTGGCGGACGCCGCCCGCGCGGTGCGCCGCGCGGGTGCGGACTTCATCGTCTTGTGCACGAACACGATGCACAAGGTCGCGGCACAGATCGAGGCGGCCGTCGACGTTCCGCTGCTGCACATTGCGGACGCGACGGCGGCGCGCGTGCTGGCCGCGGGACTGACGCGCATCGGCCTGTTGGGCACGCGTTTCACGATGGAGGAGCGCTTTTATCGCGGGCGGCTCGAAGAACGGCACGGCCTGAGCGTGCTGGTGCCGCCGGCGGACGAACGGGAGCTGGTGCACAGGGTCATCTACGGCGAGCTGTGCCTGGGCGAGGTGCGGGGCGACTCGCGGGATGCCTTCCAGCTGGTCGTCAAGGCGCTGGTAGCGCGCGAGGTTCAGGGGGTCATCCTCGGCTGCACGGAGATTGGCCTGCTGCTGCGCCCGGAAGATGCGCCCGTTCCGATCTTTGACACGGCGACGATCCACGCCGAGGCCGCCGCCGAGTTCGCGCTCGCATGAAACAGCCCGGACAACCTCTCCCGGAGAGGTTTCTGCATTACATTTATGTAACCGCTCCGGGAGAGGTTCTTGGGGAGAGGTTCTTGCGCGGGAGAGGCTGCTACGCTTGGCCTTGTGAGTTTCTGGAGGACCCTGATGCCTCGATCGTGCAGTCGCCGTTCTGTGCGCCGCGCGTGTGTGGCTCTGCTCGTCGCCTGCCCGCTGCTCATCGGGTCATCCGCGCGGACGGCCGCGCAGGACGTGAAGGCTGCGGCTCCATCCACGCCACGGAAGGCGATCGCCATCGAGCAGGCTCTGGCCGCAGGCATCGACGAGACGCGGATGGTCAAGACGGTGCGCCGCCTCGTCGGCTTCGGTCCGCGCATGTACGGTACGCCGTCGAATCACGAGGCTGCGGCATGGCTCGCCGCATCGTTCCGCGAGGCGGGGCTCGAGGTCACCGTGCGCAAGGACTCGCCGCGCGACTGGTATCAGCCCATCGCGTGGGCAGTCCGCGCGGTCGGGGGCAACGCTCCCGTCACGAGCACTATCGCTCCTCGAGTGAAAGCCGACGTCCTCGAGACGACGTGGCCGAGCTCGGGATCCCCATCGGCGAAAGGGGAGGGCACGCTGTCAATCGACGCGGCCCCGGGTGCCGTGTGCCTGGTCTCGAAGAACCCAACGCCGGACACAACCGCGGGCTGCGTAGCGGTGCTGTTCGACGGGCGCGCGTCCGTGTCGGGGTGGCCAGGCGTCGGCCGGTTGCGCGGGACGTGGACCATCCCCGTGTTCGGCGTATCGCCGCGCGAAGCCACCCGCCTCCGTGAACGCGTCGCGGAAGGCGAGCAGGTGCGCATCGCGTTCTCGCTCGAGGCGAAGTCCGGCAACGACCCGGCCGACACCGTGGTGGCGACGCTGCCGGGGAAGGATCGCACGAAGTACCTCCTGTTCTGCGCCCACGGCGATTCCGACTCGGGCGGGCCCGGCGCGAACGACAACGCCTCCGGCGTGGCGATTGTCCTGGAGGTGGCGCGCGCGGCCGCTGCTGCCGTCCGGGCCGGGACGATTCCGCAACCGGCCTGGGACATCCGTTTCGTGTCGTGGGGCGGCGAGATCGCGTCGACGCGGGAATACGTCACGTCGATGGACGGGGAGTCGTCGCGCCTGCAGGCAGTCATCAACTACGACCAGTCCGGGTTCGGATCGTGGAAGGATGCGCTCTATGTCGAGCCTGACGACACGCCGGCGAACCACGGCGTGATCGCGGTGGTGCGAAGCGTGATGACGGACCACCTTGGCGCGGAGGGGTTTTCGACGCGTGCGGCCAGCATCCGAAGCCAGGGCGGCACGGACTCGTACGTGTTTCAGCCCCGGACACAGGGCGCCACGGTCTACCCGGCAGTCACGCTCTACACATCCGCATGGGACCGCGAACGCGCGGTACCCGTGACGGAGGGATTTCCGCCGCTCAACTGGTATCCCGGCGAGACGCCCGGCATGATCACCGTCGACGGCGATGCGTTCTACCATTCGGTGGGAGACACCCCCGCGAACACGACCGACACCGAACCGTCGAACATGGGCTGGTGCGCACGCGTCGGCCTCCTCAGCGCCCTGCGGCTGATGAGCGCCCGCTAGCACGCGGGCGATTCACGATTCTCTGCGGCCCGTGATACGCTTGAGACGAGTTCGCACCCGCGGATGGACCGGAGTGCGCGGCCTCCCGTCGATCCGGTTCGCCTAACGTGAGTCGTCCCACCAGCCAGGCGCCCATCAGGGAACGGAGAACGCATCGGCGATGGACGCGCAGACACTGATTCAGCAGCTCGGGCCCTACGCGGCCACCCTGGTCGTGGGGTTCCTCAGCGCGCTGATTCCGGTCATCAACATCGAACTGTTCCTCCTGGCGGCCGCCGCCATCGCGTCGAAGGACTACCCGGTCTGGACGCTCGGCGTGGTGGCCGGCGTCGGCCAGATGAGCGGCAAGATCATCCTCTACTGGAGCGGCGCGGCGGCGCTCAACAGCCGCATGGGCAAGAAGTTCTCCCACTCGCGCGTCGAAGAACTGCGCCACCGCATGAGCGCCATGAATCCCTGGGTGCTGGCCGGCTTCAATTTCATGTCGGCCTCGGTGGGGTTCCCGCCCTTCCTGCTCGTCAGCATTCTCGCGGGCGTGATCGAGATGAAGTTCTGGCACTTCCTCGTCACCGGGTTGAGCGGCCGCGTCGTGCGCATGGTGGTGATCGTGGCGTTCCCGCACGCCATCAAGGGGCTCTTCCGGTGAGCATCCGCCTGCTCGTCGATGCCGCCGAGTTCTGGCCGGCGTTCGAGGCCGATGCCCGAACTGCCACGACGCGCCTCTACGTCCAGACGCTCTCGTTCGAAGGGGACACCGCGGGGCAGGGACTCGCAGATCTCTTCCTGGCGCTCGGGCCGATCGTAGATCGCCGGCTCATCATCGATCACTACACCCGCTACTTCATCAACGACCGATTCCTCTACGCGCCCGGCGCGCTGGCCGACGGCGATCTATGGCGCGAGGCGAAGGCCAGCCGCCGGCTGGTCGACATGCTGGAACGCGACGGCGTACGGATTCACTGGACCAATCCCATCGGCTGGCGCATCTACCGGACGGCGGCGCGCAACCACAAGAAGATCTTCGTGGTGGACGATCGCGTGGCGTACATCGGGGGCATCAATCTCAGCGAACACAATTTCGCCTGGCACGACGTGATGCTCCGGGTCGACGATCCGGCCATCATCGCGTGCCTCACCGACGACTTCCTGCAGACGTGCGAAGGCAGGAACCAGGCGCTCGACCGGACGTTCGACGAGGGACGGCTGATTCTCCTCGACGGACATCATGGCGACGAGTTGCTGAAGGACCTCTTCGACATGATCGCGAACGCCCGGGAAGAGGTCATCATCGAGAGCCCCTACGTGTCCGCGCCCTTCATGGACCCGATGCGGACCGCCGCCGCGCGCGGGGTGCGGATGGTCATCCTCGTGCCGGAGATCAACAACTGGGGCTGGTACGACGCGTACGCGAAGCTCGAGTGCTTCCGGCGCAAGATCGAGTTGCGGTACTACATCGGGCCGATGAACCACACGAAGTGCATGCTGATCGACAAGCGCGTGCTCGTGACGGGCTCGTCGAATTTCGACTACTTCACCTACTACACCCACCAGGAACTGCTCTGGATGACGACGCACGAGCCCCTGGTGAGCGAGTTCCGGCGGCGCATCTTCGATCCCGACATGGCCTCGTCGCGCGAGGCGCCGCTCGCCGACGACTTTTCGTGGCAGACCCACTGGACGTCCATCCGGGTCCGCTCGGGCTACCCCAGCCTGAAGTGGTTCAACCGGCACCTGTAGCGCCTCAGCTCCCTCCCACCGTCTGAACCCGCCAGCGGCCCCAAACCGCTCCGGGAGCAGTTTCACCAGCCCACGCCTTCCCGCGCGTGAGCCTGTCGCAGGCCTGAAGCCCGATGGCGCGCCCGTATAAACGTATAACCGTAAAAAAATATTGACATATAGATTGCAATACCGCTTGACGGTGTTATGTCAACCCGTTAATATGCGCGCAGCGTGAAACCCACGAAACGCCCGGCGGCCGCGCCCGCCGCGCCCGCCGCGACGAAACCACGGGATGTGAAGACCACGGTGGAACTGCCCGCCGAGGTGTGGCGGGCGGCCAAGATCCGCGCGATGGACGACTACTCGGACCTCCGCACGGTCATCACGAGCGCCTTGCGCGCCTACCTCCGTGCTCCCCAAGAGGGGTCACGCCATGACGGCTAGAACCGTGAGTCGGGGGAGAGGGTGGACCTCGCGCCAGGCGAGGTATGCGATCCTGGCCGCCGCCGTGCTGGGGCTCGCCATCGAGTTCTTCGGCGATCGGGGCCTCGTGCAGGTGATCGAAGCACGCCGGGAACTCGCCTCGCTGGAGCGGGATGTCGCGCGCCTGCGCGACCAGAACCGTGCCCTCCAGCGCGACGTGCAGCGGTTGACCGACGACCCTTCGGCGATCGAGGAACTGGCCCGGCGGGATCTCGGCCTCATCCGGCCGGGAGAAGTCGTGTTCATTCTCCGCGATCGGCCGGCCCGCTGACGTCGTTCCCTCGCGTCGTCTGCCTCATTTCGCCGGTGACATGACCTGTCTGAGGATGACCTTGTCCTTCGGGTCTCTGACCGTCAGGCGATACCTTGGGCCGGCGTCGATCGGCGACATCGCATACGTGTACCCACCGTTCGACCAGACGTAGGCCCCTTGTGACTGCTGGTCATACGATTCGATGCGCAGGCACCGGTTCTGTGCGTCACAGCCGGTATACGAGCCATCGTCACCGATCGTGACCGTCCAGCCCCCGCCGCTGAACTTGTCCGCCCGCGCCAGCAGGGGAGCCACGAGCGTGGCGACAACACAGGCGGCTACCGCGACGAGCTTCATCGTAGACTTCATGCCGGATCCTCCAGATCACGGACGCGACGACGATTGTACGGAACAGATCCAGTTATAGCCGTCATTCATCGCCTGGGCAAGTCATACTGTTGCGACGGCGCGTTCACTCGGCGGCTCGACCGGCAGGAGGTGCGAGTGCCATACCTCGCGGCGGCGATCGTGGCGTCGTTGGCGGGCTGGGCGATTGACGCACTGATCGAGCCCTATCTCAGCATGGGTACGACATTCGTCGTCTCGGGTGCCTGTTCCACCGTGATCTTCTTCATCGTGCGGCAGTGGCTCATTGACCTGCGCGGCAGGTAGCGGGTGCTGCTGCCCGAGCAGGAATGAGCGGCCTGGCGCGAACCCTTCCACACGGTTTCTGCGGGGCAGGGACCAGGAGGAGACGTTTTGACGGATACGCAGCGATTCGATGAGGCAGCCGCCACGTGGGACGAAGACGCCAACCGGGTGGCACTGGCCCGCGCCGTAGCGGATACCATTCCGCGGCAGCTCGGCCTGCTGCCGACCATGGACGTCCTCGACTTCGGCTGCGGAACAGGCCTGCTGACCCTTGCGCTGCAGCCGTGCGTTCGACGCGTCACGGGCGTCGATACCTCGCCAGGCATGCTGGGGGTCCTCGAGCAGAAGGTGCGCGACACGGGCCTGACCTCCGTGAGCACGGTGCTGCTGAGGCCGGAGGACGGCATCGCTCCGGCGGGCCAGTTCGATCTGATCGTCTCCAGCATGACGCTCCATCACGTGCGTGACCTGCCGTCGCTCTTCACGCAGTTCCGGTCCCACCTGCACGCACACGGGTCCGTGGCCCTCGCGGATCTGGATCGAGAGGACGGAACGTTCCACAAACCGGAGGTCACCGACGTCTTTCACCTGGGTTTCGACCGGCGCGAGATCCGGTCGCTCCTCGAGGCGGCGGGTTTCGATGACCTTCAGGCGACGACGGCATTCATCCACCGGAGGCACGGGCGGGAATACCCCGTGTTCCTGATCACCGGCCGCGCGAGGTAGCAGGGGCCGTCCTGCGCCGCCGGGCGCTGCGTCGGGCGCTGCGTCGGGCGCGCGTCCGCTTTCGCCCTGCT
>JAPKZP010000131.1 GCA_026393735.1 Acidobacteriota bacterium | reverse complement strand
TGCGGAATGTCGCCGCCAGGCAGCCCGACTTCTACCTGGCGCTCGGCGACGATTTCAGCGTCGAAGGATTGCTCACCAAGAATCTCCTCAGCCAGGACAGCGTCGACCAGGTGTACCTGAACCAGCGGACGTACTTCGGGCTCCTGGGGCACTCGTCGCCGGTATTCCTGGTCAACGGGAACCACGAGAACGCAGCGGCCTATCTCCTCGGCAACTGGTTCCAGACGCCTTACCGTGATGCGCCTGTCTTTTCGGGCAGGGCCCGGGTGGCGTATTTCCCGCTGCCGGCCCCGGACGCGTTCTACAGCGGAGACGTTACGCCCGTCGCCGGCGTGGGCCTGCTCCGCGACTACTACGCGTGGGAATGGGGAGACGCGCTGTTTGTGACCATCGACCCGTACTGGCACTCGCCTGTCCCGGTGGACAACGGCGTTCCCGGCGTGGAGAAGACGAAGGACGCGTGGGAAATCACGATGGGAGACGAGCAGTACGCCTGGTTCAAGAGGGTGCTGGAAACGAGCCGGGCGAAGTACAAGTTCGTCTTCGAGCACCACGTACTCGGGACCTTCCGCGGCGCCGCCGCCATCGTGCACTCCTACGAGTGGGGCGGGTACAACAAGAACGGCACCGCCTACGAGTTCCCGTCCATGCGGCGCAACTGGTCGAAGCCCATCCATCAGTTGATGAACGAGAACAATGTCACCGTCTACTTCTGCGGCCACGACCACCTCTTCGCACGCGAGAAGGTGGACGGCGTGATCTACCAGGAAGTCCCGAATCCCGCGGACAACACGTACACCGCGTTCAACGTGGATGCCTACGATCCGGCCGCAATCAGTCTGCCTGGGGCGCGCTACGACGCGAACTACGGCGTCACCATGCCAAATGCGGGCTATCTCTACGTCACCGTGTCGCCTGGCCAGGTGACCGTGTCCTACATCCGCGCCGTGCTGCCGGGCGACGAAACCAAGGCAGGCAGCGTCAACGGCGCCGTCGCCTTTTCCTACGTAATTCCGGCGCCGGGCACGCTGGCTGATCCGGCTGCCGCAGGCAGATGAAGGGCTCCATGCGCTACGTTCGACCTCTCGGGATCGTGATGACGATTGCGGCGCTGGCGGGCGCCGGATGCGGGGGAGGCGGTTCGTCGTCGCCGTCTTCGTCAACGCCAACGACACCGACGACGCCGACCACGCCCACCGTCCCGCCGCCGTCCGCTCCGAAGATCGTCCTGAGCCGGCCGACCGACGGATCGATCGTCGCCAGCGTGAACGTGGACGCGGACACCGAGGTCTACCTGGAGTACGGAACGGTGTCGGGCACCTACGAGAACCAGACCGTTCGCGCAACCGGGTCAGCCAGCGGCCCGGCCCTGATCAGCCTGACCGGGCTCGCGGTCGACACCCAGTACTACTACCGCGCCCGGTATCGCGGGCAGACAGAGTCGGCGTTCCGGACGGACACCGAACACACGTTCCACACGAAGCGGCTCTCCGGCAACGCCTTCACGTTCGTGATCCAGGCAGACCCGCACATGGACGGGAACTCGGGCGCGTCCGTCTACACCCAGACGCTCGCCAACGAACTGGCCGACCGGCCCGACTTCATGGTCGACCTGGGCGACACGTCGATGGGAGAAGAGTGCGTCATCGACGGCACCAACCTGTGTGCGACGTCGCCGGCGACGCTGGCCAGCGTCACGGCGCGCTACGCGATGATGCGGTCGTACTTCGAGCAGGCCTGCCATTCCGTGCCGCTCTTCATGGTGCTCGGCAACCACGACGGCGAATCGGGCTGGGCCAACGTCGGCCCGGCCGGCCTCGACACCTGGTCGGTGACGACGCGCAAGACGTTGTTCGCGAATCCCGAGCCGGACGGGTTCTATACCGGCAGCGCAGACCAGGCCCCGGGGATCGGCCTCCGGCAGAACTACTATGCCTTCGAGTGGGGCAGCGCGCTGATTGTCGTGCTCGACCCCTATACGTACACGCCAGCCAAGCCGAGTTCGAACAACTGGGGCTGGACGCTCGGCGCCACGCAGTACCAGTGGCTGGCGCGCACGCTCGCATCGAGCCGCGCGCGATTCAAGTTCGTGTTCACGCACCACCTGCTTGGCGGCAACGGCAGCGAGACGCGCGGCGGCGCCGCCTTCGCGCAGTTCTTCGAGTGGGGCGGCCGCAACCTCGACGGCAGCTGGGGATTCACCGCGCAGCGGCCCGGATGGGCCGCCCCGATCCACCAGTTGTTCGTCGACAACAAGGTGACCGCCTGGTTCCACGGGCACGACCACCTCTACGCGCGGGAGCAACTGGATGGCATCATCTACCAGGAGGTGCCGCAACCGAGCCTCTCGCGCTACGACACGCAGAACCCGGGGGGCGGGTACGGCTACATCGGCACCAACGGCGTCGACATCTTTCCGAGTTCCGGCCATCTGCGCGTGACGGTCGGCGCCACCGACGTGCGCGTGGAGTATATCGGCTCGGTGGCTCCCGCAGACGAAACGGCCACGCGCAAGAACCGGCCGACCGTGGCGAGTTACGTCGTGCGGTAGGCGGAGCGCCTCGGCCACCCGCGTCCGACGACCCCGAATCGCGCCGGTCGTCCTGGAACCAGAGTTCACTTGTGTTGGTTGTGGAGCAGGCCTTCCGCCTCCGCGCGAAGCGCTCCGGCGAGACACGCCGAAGCCTTGGCGACGGCGGTCAGGCCTGCTTGACACCCCGGCGCAAGCAGGGCTGAAGCCCTGCGCCACACCTGCAACTGCAGCCAACTCAAGCGAGCTCTGGGGCTAGAACAGGATCGTCCGGTTGCGGGCGCTGGTCGGTCGTGCGCCTGATTCAGCCGTCCCGGCCATCGCACCTGACCGTCGCCATGGCATGTCGTACGGCAGGAGCGGACGCTCGCTCAGCACCAGCTCGACCTGGACGGTCTTTCCATCCCGGCTGAGTTCGATCTGCAGTGCGGAGCCCACCGTCAATGTGCCGAGCACCTTGGCGAGGGCATCGGGATTCTCGATGGGAGCGCCGTTGACGCGCGTCACGATGTCGCCGCCGAGCAGGACGGGTTGGCCACTGAACGCCATCTCCAGCGATCCGCCCCGCAAGCCCTTCTGCTCCGCAGGACTGCCCGGCTCCACCGCTTCGACGAGAAACCCGTTCACGAGCGGCACGCGCAGGATCTCCTTCATCCAGGGTGACACGAACATCCCCTGCACCCCGAGCCACGGTCGCACGACCCGGCCCTTCTCGATGAGAGACGGCGTCACCTCCCTGACGAGGTCGACCGGCACGGCAAAGCCAATGCCCTGGGCCCCTGGAAGGACCGCCGTGGTGATCCCGATGATGCGAGCGCACGCGTCAACGAGCGGCCCGCCTGAATTGCCGGGGTTGATCGCCGCGTCCGTCTGGATGAGCGGCTCGGTCAGCGACCAGGCCGTGCCCGGCAACTCCCGGTTGACGGCTGACACAATCCCTCGCGTCAGGGTCTGGTCCAGGCCGAGAGGATTGCCGATCGCGAAGACCTCTTCACCGACGGCGACCTGACTGGAATCGGCGAACGGAACGGACGGAAGCACGCCTTTCGTCGGCGGCGGGATCCGGACGAGGGCGATATCGAACACCGGATCCGCCCCGACCATCCGTGCCGGCAGCGTGATCCCGTCGTCGAGCGTGACGGTGATCACCTGGCGCGCGAACACCACGTGGGAGTTCGTCAGGATCAGGCCCGACGGGTCGATGATCACCCCGGATCCCATCACGCGATCTATCCGGTGTTCCGGATCGTACGGATCGATCGACGCGGCCGTGATCGACACCACGGCCGGAGACACCCGATTGAACAGCTCGGGGACCGACGCCGGACAGCCAGCCGGAACCTGCGGCACCGCCGGCGCCTGGCCGGTCGCGAACACTGCGGACCCGGCAGGCGAAAAGCCGGACGCCATGAGTCCAACGAGCGCCAGAACACCGATGAAGCCGCGGGTGGAGGTGTGATGCATATGTGTACGCCTCGAAAGCTGAGATGAACGGTCGTGGCACCAGTGCCGCGATAGCTGCCGGCCCTACTTCGGCTGCTTGTAGATCTTCCCGTCCTTCATCACGAATGTGACGTTCCGGGCGGCTGCGGCGTCCTTCGTCGGATCGCCCGGGATGGCAATCAGATCCGCCAGCAGCCCGGCCTTCACTTGTCCAATCCGGTCAGCCCAGCCCATGACCTTTGCATTGACGGCCGTGGCGGCCATGAGTGCCTGCACCGGCGTCATGCCGTACTTCACCATCAGCTCGAGCTCGCGGTAGTTCGTGCCGTGCGCGAACACGCCCACGTCGCTGCCGAGGCCGATGACGACGCCGGCCTTCATCGCCGACTGGAAGGCGCGCCGGCCCTCCTCCATCGACGCCGTCGGCTGGGACACGCCGGGCTTGTAGCCCTGGTTGTACTCGGCCGAGGCTTCCTGGGCTGCCAGCGTCGGGAAGTACGCGACGCCGCGCTCGGCCATCAGCCTGAAGGTCTCGTCGGTGCCGTAGTAGCCGTGTTCGATGGTCTGCGCGCCGGCCAGCACAGCCCGGCGCATGCCTTCCGCCGTCGACGCGTGCACGGACACCGGACGTCCCGCGCTCTTCGCTTCCTCGACCGCCACCTGCATCTCAACCAGCGTCAGCGTGGGAACGGTCGAGCCGTTCGGGCCGCGCCTGTAGTCGGCGTACAGCTTGACGATGTCGGCGCCGTGGCCGATCTGATCGCGGACGGCCCACAGCATCTGGTCGGCGCCGCTGACCTCCTCCGCGCCTTTCGGCAGTTCGTAGTTCGTGGCAAACCCGCGCGGCCCTGGGCCGTAGCTGGCCGACGCCACGATGGCCTTCGTGGCCACCTGCAGGCGCGGGCCGGGGATGCGTCCTTCGTTGATGGCCTTCTGCACCGAAACATCCGCGTACTCGGCGCCCTCGGTCCCGAGGTCGCGCAGCGCCGTGAATCCCGAGAGCAGCGTCGCTTCGCAGTGCAGCACCGCGGCGATCGTGCGGTAGGCCAGGGTCTCCTTCATGACCTGGTCGTTCCACAGCGTTTCGTTGTAGGGATGAAGGTAGATGTGCGAATGCGCGTCGATGAGGCCTGGCAGCAGCGTCGTGCCGGGCAGGTCGATGATCGCCGTGCCGGCCGGCACCTTCACGTCGGCGGCCGATCCAGCCGCGGCGATCCTGTTGCCCGTGACGAGGACGACCCAGCCCTCGTGCGGCGCCGGGGTGATGGCGTCAAAGACACGGGCGGGCCGCAGCAGGACACTGGCGGCAGACGCGGGGGGCGGTGCCGGCGTCTGCGCGGGCACGGCGATGACGGCAGCGACGACGATCAGCGCAATCAGGAGAGAGGATCTCATGGGTGTTACCTTTCGGAGCATCGACAGGGGGCTGTACATCCAGAATCGGCTTCACTCGTTATGGAACGGGCCGTTACGCCTATGTTCGCAGGGCTGAAGCCCTGCGCCACACCGGCATTCCAGTTCGCGTCGAGGAGCACGCCTCCGGCATCGAGGAGAATCGTTCGGAATCGCGTTCGGACGGCAGACACCTTGATCGTCAAGTATACTGAGGCCGCCGACGGAGGCCCAATCCCAGCCATGCATCGCTGAGCCCTTTCTATGGTCTTCCATGCCCGTCACGGCTCATCGGCGTACGTGCTCAGCCTGAAGAACCACTCGCTCGCTGTGGGCGTCGACGAGACCCGTGTCCTGTCGTGGGATCGCGGAGGCCGGCTCTACAGCGTGCACGACGAAGACGCGACGTGGCGGCGGGGATTGAGCGGGGTCGTCCTCGAAAAGACATCGTCTGCGGCGGCTCGCCTCAGGCGCATGCTGCGCGGTCCGGAGGCCGACGCCGTGGTCGACCGCGCGGCCCGCGAGGCGCAGAGCACGTTGCGCGCCATGTCGTCGACGGCCTGGTCGTGGGAGAGCGCGGTGGACGGGGTCGTGGTCCAGGAGGCGAGGACCTTGCTGGCGCTCGCGTCGCGGTTCACCTCCGAGGCAGCCCGGGCAGACGAGCGCCGCTTCGAGGTGGTCTACAGTCCCATCGGCATCCTTCCCCCCGACCAGTACCTGTCACTTGTCGTGCAGGCGACGGAAGGCTGTTCGTTCAACACCTGCACATTCTGCGATCTCTATCACGAGCGGTATCGCGTCAAGACCGTGGACGAGTTCCGCCAGCACCTGAGCGGCGTCCTCAACTATCTTGGCGAGTCGGTGAGCCTGCGATCCCGGGGCATTTTCCTCGGCGCCGCCAACGCCCTCGCCGTGCCCATGGCGCGCCTCGTGCCGATCTTCGAGATCCTCCTGGAGGAGGTGGACGGAGTCCGGCGCGGAGTCTGCGCCTTCGTGGACGGGTTCGCCGGTGCGAAGAAGACCACGGCCGAGTACCGCCTGCTGAGTCATCTTGGTTTGCGCCGCGTCTACGTGGGCCTCGAATCTGGGCACGCCCCGCTCGTCGCGCTCGTGAAGAAGCCCGGCTCTCCGGCGGACGCGATCGAAACCGTCCGCGCCATCAAGGCCGCCGGCGTGCAGGTCGGAGTGATCGTCATGGTGGGCCTCGGGGGCGCCGCCTATGACGAGCGTCACGTCCAGGATACGGCCGACACCGTGAACGCGATGGGACTCGGAGCCGGGGACCTGGTGTACTTCAGCGAACTCGTCGAGGTGCCGGGCACGAGCTACCCGAAGATGGCGGCGGGCGCCGGCATCCGGGCGCTCAGCGCCGATGAGCGCCGTGCACAACAGCAGCGGATTCGAGCGGCGCTTCGATTCGACGGCCCGCCGCCCCAGATGGCGACCTACGACATCCGCGAGTTCGTCTACTAACAGGGGTCGGGACTTATTTTGCATTTCGCCTCGCCGTGATTACAGAATTGTCAGTGAGGGGCAAGCCCGTCTTCTGAGGCCCCTCTTCTGTTCTGAAGGACTCCCATGAAGGCCAGCCTGAATCTGCTCGGAGAGTTCGCCGGGGTCGTTGCTTCCGTCAACTCGGGATCTGAGCAGTGAACACTGTGACGCTTGCCGAGGCGAGGCGAATGGCGCTGGCCGCGCAGGGCTTCGGCCAACGCCGTCCCCGCAAGGTGACCGCCCGCGATCTCGCGGCCACGATTCGGCGTCTCGGCCTCCTCCAGCTCGACTTCGTCAACGTCGTCGTCCCGTCGCACTACCTCGTGGTGTTTTCGCGGCTCGGGCCGTACGAGCGGGGTGCGCTGCATCGCGCGATCTACGGCGGCAAGGACTTCACGGAGCAGTGGGCGCACGAAGCCTCGGTGGTGCCGATGGAGACGTGGCCCCTGCTGCGTCATCGTCGTGAGACGCACATCTCACGGCCCTGGGGCTTCGACGAGATCATGGCGGAGCACCACGAGTACGTGGAGACCGCGATCGACGAGATCACGACACGCGGACCGCTCGGAGCCGCGGATCTGCCAGACCCGACCCACACCAGCCGGCGACTGCCCGAGTCCTGGTACGGTTCCGTCCCTCGCGCCGTGCTCGAGGCGTGCTTCGGGCGCGGGCAACTGTCGGTGACGGATCGGCGGGAGAACTTCTCGCGCGTCTACGACCTGGCCGAACGGGTTGTGCCAGCCGAACACTTCAGCCGTGCCGTCAGCGAAGACGAGGCCCGCCGGGCGCTGCTCCTCGCGGCTGCGCGCGGGTGCGGCGTCGGCACGGCCGCGGACCTTGCCGACTACTTCCGGATGAAGGTCGGGGAGGCGAAGCCGCGCATCAACGAGCTTGTCGAGTCCGGGGATCTCCGCGCGGTTGAGGTCGAAGGCTGGCGGGACACTGCGTTCGTGCCACGCGGGGCTGGACTGCCGCCTGTGGTTGACGCGAGGGCCCTGCTGTCGCCGTTCGACCCGGTGATCTGGTTCCGCCCGCGGACTGCAAGGCTCTTTCAATTCAACTACCGCTTCGAGATCTTCGTGCCCGAGGCGAAACGGAAGTGGGGCAGTTACGTGTTGCCGTTCCTCTATGGTGACCGGCTGGCCGCCCGCGTCGACGCGAAGGTCGACCGCCGGGCGCGCTGCCTGCTCGTAGCGGGCGCATGGCTCGAGTCGTGGGCCAAGGCGGCACCAGTTGCAGACGCGCTTGCAGCCGAGTTGCGTGCGCTGGCATCCTGGCTGGGGCTGGAGGGCGTCCGCGTGGGCCGCCGCGGCAACTTCGCGAGGTCGCTGAGCGCGGCCGTCCGGTCAGGCCACCGGGCAGACTGAGTCCTTACGCTCCCGCAAAGTGCGATTGGTTGATATTGTTAGTGATCGGAGGCACCCATGGACGACCCACGCTTTCCCATCGGCAAGTTCACCGCGCCCTCGTCTTACACGGCAGAAGGACGAGCCGCGTTCATCCGTGACATCGAATCGATGCCCGGCCAGTTGCGCGTGGCGGTGCGCGGCCTGTCCCGGGATCAATTGAACGCGGCGTACCGGGAGGGAGGCTGGTCGCTGGCCCAGGTCGTGCACCACCTGGCCGACAGCCACATGAACGCGTACCTCCGCTTCAAGCTGACCGCCACAGCCGACAACCCCACCGTGGTCGGGTACGACGAGGCCGCGTGGGCACGATTCCCGGACGCGGTGTCGGCCGACATCGAGGTCTCGCTCTCGCTGCTCGATGCGGTGCACGCCAGGTGGGTCGTCTTCCTGAAGTCGCTTCCACCCGAATCCTTCGAGCGCACGTTCAATCACTCCGCGATGGGCCCGATGGCCCTCAACCGGGTGCTGGCCCTCTATGCGTGGCACGGCCGCCCTCACACGGCGCACATCACCGGCTGCCGCGCACGCAACGGGTGGTAGGCACGCCATGATCACGAAGCGCCGACCATCGCCTGATCCGCTCCAGGCGATTCCCGGAGTGGGACCGAGCATCGCCGAGGATCTGCGCGCCCTGGGCATCCGCGATCCGACAGGCCTGCGCGGCCGCGATCCCGAGCGCCTGTACGACCGGATCAACCGGATTCGCGGCGTGAGGCAGGATCGCTGCCTGCTCTACGTCTTCCGGTGCGCCGTGTACTTCGCCGGCACGAGCCGCCACCAGCCGGAGCTGCTCAAGTGGTGGCACTGGTCGGACGACAACCTGGCCCGACGCGCACGCTGAGCCGCCAACTGGATTGGGTAGATTGGCATTGGCATGCCGTGATGTTAGCCGCGGCGCAAGTTGGACATGATTGAGATTCTCCGGCACTTCGTGGGGCTCTCCTATGGCATCGGTGCGTGCCTCGCGTGCTTCGCGGTGTGCTACCTGTGCGGGCTGGCCCTGCTGCCGAAGGACGGCGACGAGGGCTCATCCCAGTGTCTGGACGCCTCGCCTGCGGTGATCGGTGCAGCCCTCTACGTGTTGCTGTGCTGGTTCGGGATCCGGCGTGGCATCCGGCTGACGTCCACAATCGCGGCCTTCGGCGGCATCGCGGTGATGCTGGTGGCCCTTCGCTATCGGCGGGTCTCCGCGGGGTTGCGGGCGCGCGCCGTCGTCAGCCGCAGCGCGGGCGGCTGGCTCCTCGCGTTTGCGCTGCTGTACGCCATCGGCTACGTGTTCATCACGCCGTCGGTCAACGGCGAATACCTGCCGCTGACGACCTTCCTCAACCTGGACGTCTACTGGTACCTCACGTACACGAGGTATCTCCAGGAACTGGGCCGCTCGAATGTGGCGGGTTATTCGTTTCTGGGCGACGTCTACCTGCAGACCCCGGCGGTGTTCTACTTGATCGGTCTGTTGTCCAGGTTCTTCGGGCAGGACCCCCTTTCGGCTGCCATGCCTGTGCTGTTCGGCTGCATCGGCATGATCGGCCTCCTTGCTGCGAGGCTTTCGCGAACGGTGTTCTCGGTGTCCCGGCTGGCGGCTGTCGCCATAGGCTGCATCCTCGTCAGTGGTCCTTTCTTCCGTTACGTCTCGGCCTGCTACTTCGTGTCCACGATGCTCGCCACGCCGGTGTTCGTGCACCTGCTGTGGAGGACGGCTGCGGACCGCACGGACGGTCGCATCTTCGACCTGCGTGCTGTGGAGTCGTTCGCTGCGCACTACGTGCTGCTTCTGCTGCTGTACCCGGTCTTCCTGTTCGCGGCCGTCGGCGCGCAGGGCATTGTCCTGGCATTGACGGGGATCGCCGAGGGCCAGTCCGAGCCGTCCTGGAGGGCCGCGCTGAGCGCCATGCGACGACCCGCCGTCCGGACGATGTGTGCGATGATCGGCGGCGTCGGGATTGTGGCTGCCCTCGTCGGCCATCAATTGATCTGGGCGTTCCAGATGGCCCGCTACCTGTCACAGAAGGGAATTGCCGGCTGGTCGATGGACCTGATCTCACCGCTGGCGCTTTTCGGTGTGCCAGGGCCAATCGATCAGGACTCGCCCATGACAGAGGAGCAGCGAATCCTGTCCCTCTCGGTTCTGTGCGTGATTGCCGTCGCCCTGACAGTCGCGTTCTTCTGGACGCACCGCACCCGAACTACCGTTCTCGAGCGCACGTTCGCCGGAATCGCAGCCGGCACCCTCGTCGCATACTGTTTCTACTTCCTGCAACTGGGCCCCTCGTATCAGCAGTGGAAGTTTGCGTCGTACTTTCCCCTGCCCTGGACATTCGTGGTCTTTGCCGGCGGGCTTCGGCTCGTGAGCCTCACGCCCGCGGCTGAGAAGCTGACACGAACGACGGCCGGGCGCCGCGGCTCGGTGGCGGTGCTGGCAACCGTCGCCATGGCGTTCGTCGGCGGCAACATGCTGATCCGCGCGCGCTTTGATCCGCAGCTGCTTCGCCCCGACGGGAGCCTGAGGAACCTCGCCTCGATCGACCAGTTGCCCTCGTTTCGAGAGCTGTACGTGCAGATGGACGGGACCGGGCCCACCATGCTGGCGGCGTACTTTATCCGCACGAAGACGCTGCACATGGTGAGCCGCAGCCACTACGCGTACTCGCCGGTTCCGGTCGAGGTGGCGACAGATCGGCGGCCGTTCCTGATCCAGCGCGTCTCATGCGCCGACGTCGGTCATGATCAGACGCACACGATCGAAGGCGTCGGATGTCTGCTCTTCGCTCCACCCTCAATTGCGTTCGACAGATCGTATTCCCTCGGCCGGACGTTCGCCCCGATCGCACTGACCGGATTCAGTGCGCGGGAGCCCAGTGGCCGCTGGAACGGCCAGGATGCGGTAGAAATGGCGTTTACCGCTGATGTACAGCAGGCCCCGATCACGGGCAAGGCATTCATCAACCTCCACGTCTCTCCGCACAGGCCCGGAAACGTGGCCGGTCAGCGGCTTCAGCTGTCCTGGGGCGACCGGCGCTCTGCCAGCGCGTGGTTGACGGACCCAGGGTGGATCAGCCTGCCGCTCGAGTGGCGGGACTGGGTCGGTGGCCCCAGGCTGGCCACGCTCATCATCTCGATGGCGTTTCCGGACGCCGTGCCCGCAAGCCGGTTCGATCCCAACTCCGTGGATCGGAGGCCGCTCGCAGTCTGGTTTGCTGACGCATCATTCAGCACCACGGCCCGCGGGCGGGTCATTCAGCCGGCTGGCGGGCCGGCCCGCTGACGGCGGTACGGCATGGACCTGGTTGAAGCCGCATCGGCGAACGAGCACCGTCATCCATGGGAACTCTCACGCCTCGATTCCCTGTTGAGGCTTCTGGCCGGCAGGAAGCCCTGGCATGATGTCGCGGATGTCGGGGCGGGCGATTGTTTCGTCGCAGCGGCCTTGCGCCGTGCGGCCTCGGGCCGCGTCTACGCCATCGACGTCCATTTCGAAGAGACGGGCATGTCCGGCGGAATCGAACGGAGGCGGGATGTCGAGGATCTGCCCGACGAGGGGCTGGACTGCGTTGTCATGATGGACGTGCTCGAGCACGTCGAGGACGAAGGGCCGCTCGTCGCCGACGTGCGGCGGAAACTCAGGCAGGGCGGCACGCTCCTGGTGACGGTCCCGGCGTTTCCATCCTTGTTCTCTGCGCACGACACGTACCTGAAGCACTTCCGCCGCTACCGGATGGAACACCTTCACGACGTGCTCGGGCGCAACGGGTTCGCGGTCGACGAGTCTTTCTACTTCTACTCCTCGCTCTTCGTTGCGAGGTCCCTGCAACTCGCTCTCGCGCGTGTGTCTGGTGAAGGCAAGCAGGACGGGGTTGGAAGCTGGCAGTTCGGCGTGCGGCATCCGGCGACACGCGCCATACGGACGCTGCTCGATTGGGACTTCCGCCTCTGTCGGATGCTGACCCGCTGGGGACTGCGAGTGCCTGGCCTGTCGGCGTGCGCGGTCTGCACGATCGCGTCTGCCTGATCGTTCCGTGCTTCAACGAAGCGGCGCGCCTCGACCGCGGCCGGTTCGAGGCAGCCGCATGTCTCGCACTCAACCCTTCGCGATGGTGGCCTGGGCCTCGGGAACCGTGTCGGCGGGCGACACCTTGTACCAGGCCCCGGCGATTTTGCCGGCCTCGTCTATCAGGAACGACGAGCGGATGATGCCGAAGTACTTCTTGCCGTACATCGACTTCTCGCCCCACACGCCGTAGGCGTCCGCCATCGCGTGATCGGTGTCGGCCAGCAGCGGGAACCCCAGTTCGTACTTGTCGTCGAACTTCTTCTGGGCGTCGGGCTTGTCGGGGCTCACGCCGACCACGGCGACGCCCTTCTTCGCGAAGGCCGGCCGTGCGTCGCGCACGCTGCACGACTGCACGGTACAGCCGGGCGTGTTCGCCTTGGGGTAGAAGTAGATGAGGACCTTCCGGCCTTTGAAGTCGGCGAGCTTCACGGTCTTACCCTGCTGATCCTCG
>JAPKZP010000290.1 GCA_026393735.1 Acidobacteriota bacterium | reverse complement strand
CGTGGATTGCTCATCTGTCTGAGTAGATTTACTCAACAGTATCGGGGACGTCAGGGACGATTAATAGGCCACGTCGTGGAGTCCCTTCCAAAGTCGGTGGCCGGCGTCGCCTGCGGACCGGCATTGCAGGCAATGTTCATCCGCCAGTCGGCGCTCAGCCCGTTGGCGGCGCAGTCGGCGAGGTCGCGCGCCGCCCCCGACACGCGCTCCCGACCGACCGGGTGGGGTCGTGGGTGAAGCATGTCGCCTGATCGAGAATCTGGGATTGGGGCCTTCCCGGCTTGTGCCATGGCTGGAGGCCGACGCGCAAACATCGTCAGGACCGCTCATGGCGTGCGACTGAAGACCCTCGCCAGGCTGGTGAAATCGTCGGTCCAGTAGATGGACGACGCCTGTCGCCATCCGGGGCTGGAGAACGCACGAAACCCGGGTCGGTCTATCACTCGCGGGTTTCGGCTCAGCAGCACCCAGTCGGCGCCGAAGATGCACTGTTCGTCGTTTTCCTCGTTCTGGACGAGCATCCCGGTCAGGCCTCCCGCATCCGCCAGCCCGCGCAGCACGGGCGTCAGATCGACGTACGCATTCGAGATGTGAAAAGCCAGGATGCCGTCCGGGCGCAGATGCCGGAGATAAACCTGAAGCGCCTCCGCCGTCAGCAGGTGGGTGGGAATGGCGTCCCCGCTGAAGGCGTCCAGGACGAGGAAATCGAAGTCCTGCGGCGACTCGCGCTCGAGGCTGACCCGCGCGTCGCCAATAACCACATCGACGCGGCACGGGCACTGGGAGATGAAGGTGAAGTACTGCTGGGTCAGTTCCTGCACCAACGGGTTGATCTCGTAGAATCGCAGTCGATCACCTGCATGGCCATAGGCCGCAATCGTGCCGGCGCCGAGGCCCACGACGCCGATGTGCCGATCCCTGCCGCGGCGGGGGAGGTTGACCAGCGCAAGGCCGAGGCCGCTGCGCCCGGAGAAGTACGTGGTCGGCACACGCGCCTTCCCGGCCTGCCGGAACTGCGCGCCGTGCACGATTCGGCCGTTGAACAGCCACCGGAGATCGGGTCCACCGTCACCCTCCGGCCCCTCCTCAACGCGAACGACGCCAAAGAAGTTCCGACGCTGGTCCAGCACCGATCCCCCTGGATCCGCTCCCGAACGCACATACGCCGTCATGCCTCCGGCCACGAGGAGGTACAGCATCGCGACCGCGCGTCCGGACACGGGAATCCGCCATCGATTCACTCCGGACGAGCCACCGGCGGCGAGCATCAGCGCCGCGGTCACCACGATGGCGGCCAGCCCAAGTGGAAGCTCGAGAAATGACGAAAACACATGCGGGGCGACGAGCGCGACGCACACGCCTCCGAGCGCGCCGCCGGCCGCCATCACCACGTAGAAGAGCGTCAGATGGTCCTTGCCTGGCTGCCGCCGGACCAACTCGCCATGGCAGATCATGCAGAACACGAACAGCGCGGCGCACCAGATTGCGACATCCAGCCGGAGCGGCGGCTCGGCTCCCAGGTAGCTGCTCTCGCCCATGGCCCAGATGCACAACACGGACAGCGGAAGGAACATCCTCCGCCGATAGAGCCAGTCCCACTGGAAGCACAGCACGAAGGTCGCCAGATAGAGGCTCAAGGGAACCACCCAGAGAAACGGCACGACGGCGATGTCCTGGCAGAGCTCATTCGTGGTGCCGAGAAGCACCGTCGACGCAAGGAACGCGAGCCACAGCCAGACGGCCATCTCGCGGACGCCGGGCGCGCGGGGGTCTGGAGCGGGCTTCGCCGCGCGGCGCGCGGGCTTCGCCGGCCGGGCCGGGCTCTTCGTCGCCGCGAGCGCGCACGGAAGACAGACCGCGACGAATGTGAGGTACAGCACGCTCCACATCATGCCCTGCTGGCGCAGCGTGAAGAAGGGCTCGATCAAGACGGGGTAGCTGATCAGCGCAACGAGAGAGCTGGCGTTCGACCATGCGTACAACCGATACGGCGAGCGCCCCGGAAACACCCGCGCGTACCACGCCTGCACGAGTGGCGCGGTCGTCGACAACGCGAGGTACGGCATCCCGACCACCATCAGGAGTAGCAGGGCAACCTGCGCCGGCGGATCGTGCAGATCCGCGGGCTTCCACTGGCCACCCGGGAGAGGCGGCAGCACCAGCGCGCTCCCGACCAGAAGCACGGCGTGAATTCGGAACTGCTTCACGGCAGACGCGAAACGGGTCAGCGCGTGCGAGTAGCCGTACCCCAGGAGCAGTGCCAACTGGAAGAACAGCATGCAGGTCGTCCAGAGAGACGACGACCCGCCGAACCAGGGAAGGATCGCCCGCGCGACCATGGGCTGGACGACAAACAGGAGGAACGCGCTCAGCGTGAGGGCGGCTCCAAACAACACTCGGGTCATCCAGTCGCCATTCTAGCCGAGTCTGCGCGGATGCGGCGGGCGTCGTCGTGAGAGAATGAGGCCGTTGACCCTGAGGCTGGGGGATGCGAGGCACGGAGGGACGATGTCACCATTGACGCGCGTCGTGCTGGCTGCAGCCGGGATGGTCGGGGCGCTGTCTTTTGGCGCTGGAGGACAGGTCCCTGGTTCCGCTTCGCCGCTCACCAAACCGCCTCCGCGCCTTGCGATCTACGTGCCCACTCCCCGGGATGTCGTCCTGCGGATGCTCGAACTGGCAGGTGTGACAAAGCGCGACGTGGTCTACGATCTCGGCTGCGGCGACGGCCGCATTGCAATCACCGCCGCCGCGAGGTTCGGGGCGCGCGCGGTCGGCGTGGACATCGACCGGTCGCTCATCCTCCAGTCCCAGGAGAACGCCAGGGCCGCCGGCGTCGAGAAACTGGTCACGTTCAGGGTGCAGGACGCGCTTGACGTGGACGTCTCCCCCGCCACGGTCGTCACCCTGTACTTGGGGGAGTCCTCCAACGTCAGGTTGCGGCCGATCCTCACGAGGGAACTGCGCGCGGGCGCTCGCATCGTGTCTCATCAATTCTCGATGGGCGACTGGGCGCCGCTGAAGGTCGAGCAGTTCCGGAGTGAGGCGGGTTACAGCCGGATGATCTATCTGTGGAAGGCCGACGGCGTGGTGCGCGAATAGGGACCGTTCCACTGGTGGTCTAACGGCGTCCTTCTCGGGAAGTCGAGGGCCCGGATCGCGCTGCCCGGCCCATGGCGGGCCAGCGGTGCTCGTGGCGTGCAACATGTCGGCCTCGCCCCTGGTGCTTGATTTCGGCAGCGACCTGGGCGCGATCGGGATGCCTGCAGCCGCGTTCGCACCGATGCTGACCGACGGCGGCGCGACGATCCAGGATGGCCAGCGGGTGTCACTGCCCGCGTACGCGACCTTCGTTGGCGAGGTCATCGCGTCGAGGCGACATCCGTAGAGCTGCGTGGGTCTGGAGGTCGCGGCTGGCGGTCCCAGTCCTACAGGGCCGCGGAATCCGGCTCTGCCGCGATCCGTTCGCGGACGCGACGCGCGTACCCGGCGGTCCAGCGGTCGATGCGTGTCTCCATGCGCGCGCGGCGGGCGAGACGTTCCTGATAGCGTTTGAGGGAGTAGTCGATCGTCTCCAGCCGCAGTTTGATGGAGCCGGCCGGCCGGTTCTCGTCGAGATCCTTGAACGCGAAGTACGGCGTGCCGGACCGCTCGATGATCCCCGCGATCACCGAGAAGATCGGGGCGTCGTGCCCGCACTTGAAGTTGGACAGTTCAACCGCCACGAGGTTCGGGTGCCGCGCGGTGAATTTCGCCGCCCAGACCTTGGCGTTGCTGCTGGCCGAGAACGAGTTCTTCCAGACGTCGCTGATGTCGAGCGGGTGGTGGATGATCCCGGCGCGCACCTCGTCGCCGAACAGCCGCTCCAGCAGGTCCTCGTCGAGCGGCAGCGTGTTCTGCGAAAAGACGGCGTACCCGAGTTTCTGAAGCTCCTCGGCGATCCCGTGGTTCAACCCCGGATCATGGTGGTACGGCCGCCCCAGGATCACGATCCCCAGCCGGCCCTCACGCTCGAGTGCGTCGAGCGCCTCCCGGGCCTTGCGCCGGATCGTCTCCTCGTAGCGGGCCAGCGCCGCAAAACCGGCCTCGACCGCGTCATCGCTCTCCTGGCGTGACACGTGCAGCAGCGGCGCCCACGCGTCGTACATCTGCCGCCGGAAGTACCGCCGGCCGAGGGCCGCGAAGAGGTCCGCTGCCTTCGTGAACGCGGCCCGCACGGTCTGCGGGGTCAGCGCGACTGTCGGGCACGCGTTGTTGCCGACAACGCCGACGAGGCGGCTGGGCACGGCGTCAATCATCGGGAAGAACACGCAGTCGAGCGGCGTCTTGGGGTGTTTCACCTGGAGCAGGTTGTGTACGGGCGCCAGGGCGATCTTGGACGGGAAGCACGGGTCGATTGATCCGCGCGACGTCCCGGCCTTGTACAGCTCGGTCGTGGTCTGATCGGAATACACGATGTGGGACGCCGGCACGCCGAGGCTTTCGAGGTACCCGCTGAACAGCGGCGCGTGCGCGTACATGTTGAACACGCGCGGGATGCCCACGCGGAGGCGAACCCGCGCGGCGAGGCGGTCGCGACGCGCCCGGGGTCTCCACGCCCGCCGCCCGGCCGCACCGGTCACGAGCGGCGCGCCGGTCGGCTTCCACACGTCGCGTCCCGCCACGGTCACCATGTTCGGGGTGCGGGCCTTGACGGCGTCGAGCCCCGCCTTGATTTCGCGCATCCGGTCCAGGTCGTCGGTGTTGCCCTTCTCACAGTTCGCCACGATGAGCCGCCGGATCGTGCGGGGATCCGGCTGGCCGTCCGGCCGCTCGTTCCACACCTCGATGAACGTGCGGAGGCAGTCGTTCGTGCAGAAGTGGCAGCGCGTCTCGTCGTTGCACGTGGTCCGGTACTTAATCCGCTCCGCCGCGTCGAGGCCGATGAACGTGGTCGCGTGGCGGCTTCGCCAGAGCCGGATGGCCTCGAGCGCGGCCCCGATGGCGCCAGCCTCGCCGGCGTGGGGGTGCAGCACGATCTCCGGCTCGTGATCCTGGCCCCGGAAGTTCTCGCGGATGAAATCGACCTCGGCCTTCACGACCGCGAGATTCCGCTGCGTGCCGCCCTGGAGCACGAAGCGCGTGCCGAACCGCGCCAGGTTGGGCGTCTTGGCCACGTACAGGAACACGTTTTTCGGCAGCACGTGCGCGAGGCCGGCCAGGATCTCCGCCGGCGACCAGCCCTGGCTCTGCACGCTCGCGATCTCGGTCTGCAGGAACAACACGCAGCCGTAGCTGAACTGAGGCATCTCGCGGGCGGAAAACGCCTCCTCCGCAAACCGCTCGACGGGCATCCCGAGGTTCTGCGCGATCGCCTGGAGAAAGTAGCCGTTCCCGGCGGAGCATTGGGTGTGCAGCCGGAAGTCCTTCACCCGCCCGTTGCGCAGCGCGATGATCTTGATGTCCTGGCCGCCCACGTCGACGATGACGTGGGGGTCTTCGTAAAGCTGGAGCGCCGACTCCGCATGCGCGACGGTTTCCACCAGCGCGGCATCGGCGGCGAAGACCTCGTGGAGCATGTCCTTGGCATAGCCGGTCGTCACCAGGCCCCGCACCTCGATGGACGCCCCCTGCGACTCGACCTGCTGGCGCAGGGCGCGGAACATGTCGATGGCGTCCTCGATGGGATTGCCGCGTGACAACTGATAGGCCTTGGCGACCACCTCCCCCGCTTCATCGAGCAGTACGGCCTTGGTCGAGGTCGAGCCGGCATCGAGCCCCATGAAGCCGACGACGGTCGTCCCGGACAGCAACACGGGCGGCGTCCACGGCGGCCGTTCATACTGCGCGCGGAACGCGTGCAGATCCGACCCGGACACCCCGATGGCCGGCACGCCCCGGCGCCCTGTCGCGCGCCGCGCCTCGACCGTCGCCTCGACCGGCGCCTCGGCCAGTGCCGCGGCGCCGCGGTACGCCACAGCCTCGGCGGCCCGGCGGCCGAACTCGATGGCGCCGAGCGCGACCAGGTGCGCCGCGAATGCAGGGGCCTCGATGAGGGATGCGGCCTCCAGGCCGTCGGGCAAGACGACGCCCCGCTCAGTCCAGAGTTGCGCCAGGTGAGCCTGCCAGGCCTCCCGCAACCCGCGGATGAACGCGTGCGGACCGCCGACCAGCAGCACCCTCGGCCGCAGCGTGTGCCCGCGCGACAGGACCGCGAGATTCTGTACGACAATCGCGTCGAACAGGGACGCCATCAGTTCGTCGGGCGGCACGCCGCGCTTTTGCAGACCGTTCATGTCGGTCTCGGCAAACACGCCGCACTTGCCGGCGACGGGATACAACTGCAGCCCGGTGTAACGGAGTGCACCCACCGCGTCCGGCGGGATCTGGAGCTTTGCCGCAAGCTTGTCGATCACCGCCCCCGTGCCGCCGGCGCACTTGTCGTTCATCGACACGATGGTGCGGCGCCGCCCGCTGTCCTCTTCGAAGAGGAGCACTTTGGCGTCGTGGCCGCCGCGTTCGCCCACGGCCCCGGCATCGGGATGCCGACGCTCCACGGCGACCGACAGGGCCGCCACCTCCTGCACGAAGCGGGCCCCGACGATCTCGGCGAGCGCTGCGCCGCCGGATCCGGTGATGAACGCATGGCACTGGCCGGGAGCCGCGCCGGTCGTGGCCTCGACCTCACGCAACACATCGAGCAGCTGCTCCGCCGCACGGCTCTCGTGCCGCCGGTAGTCGTGCCACACGATCTCGCCGCCGCGCTCCACGACGGTCTTGATGGCCGTCGAGCCGACATCGATGCCGAGGGTGAGAAGGGGCCGCGTCGCCATCGCCGTCATCCGCGCCGCCAGAAGCGCCGGCGCTCGCGGTCCATGCGATCACTGACGTGCCAGACGAAACTCGCGGCGGTCCCGGCGACGCCCTCGCGATGCGGCACGCTGTAGGTGGCGCGGCGCAGTTCCGGATGCCCGGCGACGTAGGCCTGGATGTCCTCGAGGCGCTTGCCGGTGCCCTGCAGGGCCTGCTGGAACTCCGCCTGCGCCCGCGACCGCGCCTCGAGCAGGGCCACCTGCACGCGGCTGTGGGCGTCGATCTCGCCATCGGGCGAGGTCTCGATCGGCAGGAAAATCGAGTCCCTGAAGCGGGCCATCACCAGAGACTGGACGCCGTCGGACTGCATGGACGGCATGCACCCGAACGGCTTGAGGCTGAGCACCATGTGCGCGCCGTTCTTGCGGGCGTAGTAGATGTGCTTGCCGACCTCGAGGTAGCTCTCCCCGCCGCGGGCGAGCTCGTGGTAGAACGGGCGGGCCAGTTCGGCGAGTTCGACGGGATCGACGAGTTGGTGCGGCACGCCGCCGAGGGCGGCACGCAGCCGCTCGTGCACGCCCCGGTACAGGCGGTTCCCCACGGCGAAGGACGCGAGCTTCCCCAGGATCCTCAGGTCGTCGGCCAGGCGCGCCCGCAGGCGGGTCAGCCGCGGGCCGGTCGTCGGCACATCGAGGCCCCGGCTCTCCAGCAGCTTCGTGCGCGCCTGGCTCAGCAGGAACAGCACCCAACTGCTGAGCGTCTCGGGCATCACCTGGGCCCCCTCGCGCTCGAGGAAGGCGAGCATGTTGAAGTTGCCGGCGCTCTCGGTCGTCTGCGCCCAGAATTCGCCAATCACCTTGACGACCGGCTTCACGCGGAGGCGATCGACCTCCAGGTGTGCAACCGCGTCCGCGCTCGCGCGCACCATCGCGCGGGTGTCGGCGCCCCAGAGCTGGTCGTGGATATTCACCAGCACGCGTGCCGCTTCTTCCCCTCCAGGCCGGCCGCGGATGAACGGCCGCACGCCCCTCGGCAGCCCTTCGCCGCGCGGGATCGGCCGCCGGCCCCGGACCCACCCCGCGGCGATCGCCAGGGCGGATTCGACGGCAGCGTTCGTCGATCCGGGCACGGACTCAAACGGGCGCACGGCGTACCCGAAGTCGCGAATCGTATCGGCGAGCGTGAATCCGTTCAGCGCGCTCAGCCCGAGATGGAGAGACAACTGGAACCCGAGTTCGCCCGTCCGGGCCTTGATGCCGTCCGTCTGCGCGAACAGCAGCACCCGGAAACCCTCGAACCCGGCGTTGCGCAGGGCCAGCCGGTACTCGTCCTCATACATCCCGTACCGGCAAGGTCCGCAGCCGCCGGCCGTGAAGAACACGTAGCGATCGATGATGTCGGCGCGGCTCATCCCCTGCGCTTCAAGCGCCTGGAGGTGCTTCACGAGGTTTCCCACCGTGAAGTACGCGGGATTGCAGACGCCGTTGTTGCCGAACTGGCGGCCGACGAGGCAGGCATCGAGGTCGGGCTGCGGAAGGGGCTCGGCCCGCTGGCCGCACGACTGCAGGGCGGCCTGGATCAAGGTCTCGTGGGCCGGCGTCAGGCCGCCGAAGAGGATGGTGACCTGTCCCCGCTCCTCGGCCGTGAACACCCGCTCAAGGGGCCGCCGGAAGTGATCGGGAGGACCATCGAAGCCCGCCCGGCGCCTGAGTCGGAGGCGCGCCGCGTCGACCTGCTGCCGGACCTCAGCCTCCCGATCGGCGCACGCCAACGTCACCGGCGTCGGCTCCTCCGCGCCTTCCATGACGGGTGCGTCCGGTCGCGCTCGCGTGTGCATGATGCGATGACCGGGCCGGGGGCGGCAGCGGCACCAACAGGATAGCTCAGCCGGCGAATCGTCCCGAAGCTTTTGGCGGAACAGAGTGTATCAGGACGCACCGGGGCATGGAACTCCCCCGGCACCCGGCCGCCGCAACCGCATCCGGTGCGAAGACCTCGCCGTAAATGGTGACCTTGCCGGACCCGGGAACGCATCAAGAAATCGATCGCGCATAACCTTCCC
>JAPKZP010000543.1 GCA_026393735.1 Acidobacteriota bacterium | reverse complement strand
GGACACGCACAGCGCCGGTATCGTTCTGATGAGTGTGCACAGGACGCGAGATGTCTTCGGTACAGTCGGAGCATGGCTCCAACATAAACCCGAAACCCCCGTAATACCCCCAGCGCGGGACACTGTAGCGGTAAGTCCGCTTCTAGCGGATGTTTAGGCTGGCGGAAGCGCCTGGGAGTCGAACCCAGCCCTCCCGCGATCAGCGGGAGGCGACCGATTTTGAAGACCGGGAGGGCCACCGGGCCCCGTTCGCTTCCGTGGACCGATACCGGCTGGTCATGCGGGCCGTTCGCAGATCATACCCCAGCGACACGCATGTCGATGCTTCGTACTGACACACATCCAGTTGGAACAGGCGCGGCGGGCGGCGTTGGCGCGTCTGGAAACCCGTGAGGAACCGTCAGGGCGGGGGCGTCAGCGGGTAGCGCCGCGCGGCGTGTCCGACCGACGGGGCCGGCTCCAGATCACCCGGAGCCGGCCGCTGGGAAACATCTCGCCTGGCTAGCCTTCGATCAAGCGGACATCGCCCGCCCGAGGGCCCTTCTGCGAGTCTTCAGGTGTAAAGTCCACGCGCTGCCCCTCCCGCAGGAGTTCGAACACCGCCCCGCGCACCGAGCTTCTGTGGAAGAAGTGCTCCAGACCGCTTTCGTCGCGGATGAAACCAAAACCCTTGTCGATGAGGAGACGTGCAATCGTCCCGGTCGGCATACCTCAACCCTCCGCTGCGTATGCCCGAAACGGCGTTTCGGGCCTCGAGTCCACCGCTTTGGGTGGCGTTCGTCAGCGTAAACGAAGACCTTCCGCGTGCGGCAGATTCGAAATTTGCCGCAAGTGTAGGGAGTTCGCCCCCAGAAAGTCAAGCGGGATATGACGTTACGGTCCGACGAGAGTCAGGCCGCGGGGGGGCTGGCCGGCTTCTCTTTCCCGCCAGGCGGGGGATAGGTCGACCAGAAGTGACGGCCGCACGACGGGCAGACCCAGTACTGCTGCGGGGCCCACGGTGTTCCCGGAGCCGGGTCGATCAACGCCATCTCGTGGCTGCAACGCTGGCACCGGACGTGGGGCAGCAGATCACTCATGCCCGGATTCTAGCACGCTTGCGGCTTTGCACCGGGGCGAGGCCCTGCTACATTGCACGGCATGATTGTCGGCATCGTGCTCGCCGCGGGCGCCTCGACACGGATGGGACGGCCCAAGGCCCTGTTGCCCATCGGCACCGACAGATTTGTGACGCGTGTGTGCCGCACGCTGGTTGCCGGGGGAATTTCCGACATCGTCATCGTCGCCGGCCCGGAAGCCGATTCGGTGAGAGACGTGACAGCCGAGGCCGGCCTGGCCGTGCGCGTGGTCACGAATCCGCGCCGAGACGAGGGACAGCTGACGTCCCTGCTGGCGGGCCTCGCTGAGGCGGATCGTCCCGGCGTCGAGGGCGTGCTCGTGCACCTTGTGGACAGCCCCCTGGTCACACCCGCGACGGTGCGGTCCGTCGTCGACGCCTTCCGGCACGGACAGGCCGCCATCGTGCGTCCCGCCGTGGACGGCCGTCACGGACATCCGGTGTTGTTCGGCCGGCGGCTGTTCGACGAGTTGCGGCGAAGCGTCCACGAACCGCTCGGGGCCAAGGCGGTCGTCCGCGCGCATGCGGCCGAGTCGTGCACGGTCCCTGTGCCCGACGAAGGAGCGTGCCGGGACATCGACACGCGTGAGGACTACGAGCAGTTCATCGGTCCATGGCCGGACACGGCCTGAGCGCGCCCCTCAGCGGCTCTGCTTCAGGTACTTGAAGAACTCGCCGTCCGTCGAGAGGATCAGCGTAGTGTCCTGCCCCATGACCTTCCGGTAGGTCTCCATGGTCTTCAGGAACTGGTACAGCTCGGGATCCCGTCCGTACGCCTCGGCGTAGATCCGCGTGGACTCGCCGTCGGCCTTGCCCATTACTTCCTGCGCCTTGCGGTAGGCCTCGGACTGGATGCCCTTCAGTTCGCGTTCCTTCTGCCCGCGGATCTCGGCCGCCTTGCCCTGGC
>JAPKZP010000111.1 GCA_026393735.1 Acidobacteriota bacterium | reverse complement strand
GGTGGCGCTCGACTGGGGCCTGATCGTGCCGGTGATCAAGCATGCCGAGGAGAAGAACGTCCTCGGGCTGAGCCGCGCGATCCAGGACCTCGCGGCGCGGGCGCGCGCGAAACAGCTGAAGCCGGATGAGGTGCAGGGCGGCACGTTCACCATCACCAACCCTGGGGTGTTCGGCGCGCTCTTCGGCATGCCCATCATCAGCCAGCCGCAGGTGGCGATCATGGGCGTCGGCAACATCGAGAAGCGCGTGGCGGTGATCGACGACGCGATCGCGATCAGGACGAAGGGCTACCTGACGCTCGGATACGACCACCGCCTGATTGACGGCGCCGTGGCCGACGAGTTCATGTCGCACGTCAAGAAGACGATCGAGAACTTCGACCCCGGCGCGGTCTAGCGCGGTGCCCCGAGCGCTCGTCGTCCGCCGGCTCGGAACGGTCAGCTACGCTGAGGGGCTGGAGATCCAGCGGGCGACCGTCGCGCGGCGGACGGCCGACGAGATCGAAGACGAACTGCTCCTGTTGCAACATCCGCACGTGCTGACGCTCGGCGTGAAGGCGGGGGAGAGCCGGCAGCACGTGCTGGCGACGCCACAGCGGCTGGCGGAACTCGGCGTCGAGGTCCACGAAACCGGGCGCGGCGGCGACGTGACGTATCACGGGCCAGGCCAGATCGTCGGGTATCCCATCCTCAACCTGAAGCCGGACCGCTGCGACGTGCACCGCTACGTGCGCGACCTCGAAGAGACGATGATCCGCGTCACCGGGGACTACGGGTTCGAGGCGGGCCGCATCAAGGGCCTGACAGGCGCGTGGGTCCAGGCGGAGAAGATCGGCGCGATCGGCGTGCGCATCCAGCGGTGGGTGACCAGCCACGGATTCGCTTTCAACGTGAATACCGACCTCGATTTCTTCAAGCTCATCGTGCCCTGCGGCATCTCGGACCGCGGGGTGACGTCACTCCGCCGCCTGACCGGCAAGGAGGTCCCCATTGCAGAGGTTGAGGACCGGTTCATCAGCCACTTCTGCGCCGTCTTCGACCGGACCCAAGTTCAGGGCTAGGTCCTTCAAAATCAAGTACTTGCACGCTTTTGTTGCGCCCGGTGTCTGGCGCCAAGGCGTGGGACGATGCCGGACGTCGAATACAAGACCAAAGAAGTCGGAATAAAGCCGACCGGGGTGGGGTTCTAAGAAAGTGAACCCAAGCGTAGAGAGGAACCCGACCCATGGAAGCCCTTTCGCAGTATTCGCGTCCCGATGAAGCGCTGGTTGCCCGTCTCCGGGCCCGGGACGAATCGGCCGTGGCCGACCTGGACGCCATCTATCGTTCACGCATCCAGCAGCTGGCGTTGCGCTACGTCAAGAATCCCGAAGACGCCGAAGAAGTGGCGCAGGACGTCCTCCTGAAGGTCTACCGCAAGATCGACGCGTTCCGCGGCGACGCAGCGCTGTCGTCCTGGATCTACCGGATTACGTTCAACACGGTGATGTCCCGGCTGCGCGGCCAGAAGACGATGCAGCGCTACGAGGTTCGAGAACAGGACCTGCTGGCTGACGTCGAGGAAAACGGCGGCCGGGTACGGCGCGAGCCCGCGGACTGGTCGTCGCTTGGCGACGAAGCGGTGCTGCGCTCGCAGTTGCGAACGAAGCTGGCCGTGGCCCTCAAAGACATGCCGGAGATCTACCGCACGCCGGTCATTCTTCGCGACATGCACGGCCTGTCGACCGAGGAAGCCAGCTCGCGCCTCGGCATCAAAGAGCAGACGCTGAAGTCGCGTCTGCACCGCGGACGGCTCTTTCTGCGGGACCGGCTGGCGGAGTTCGCGACCGGCCTCTCGCTCCACCGTCAGATGACCGAGCGCAGCTTCGCGTAAGAGCCCCGCGGCGGGGTGCGCCGTTCAGGCTCTGTGCGGGCCCAGGTGCCACCGTTCGATAGCCAGCCATCCGAGTGCCGGCATGATGAAGAGCACGCCCAGGACGCGCGTCAGGAAGAACGGCGAGAGCTTCCACGCATCGAGGGCGTATCCGCACGCATAGCTCGAGAGCGCCGAGATGATCATCAGCAGGGCCAGTTCGGCCGAGAACACGCGCCCGCGATACCGGTCCGGCACGCTCATCTGCAGGAGCACGGTGCTGAACACCCACAGCACCGATCCGGCCGCGTGGGCCCCGATCACGGCAATGCTGGCCGTCAGCAGGTTCGCAGACCATCCCAGCATCAGGTAGAACACCGCCACGAGAAGGTAGGACGGCGCAATCGCGCGGCGCATCTGCTCGGGTTGCTGTCCAAGCCACGCCCGCGCGAGAATCGGCCCGACGCCCGCGCCGAAGCCCCTCGCCGCGTAGAGCACGCCGATGCCCGCGGCGGCGCTCCCGCCGACAGGGAACACGCGCTCACCCATTACGGCCATGAGCAGCAGCACGCCGCCGGCCATGCCCCAGCCGGCCTTGACCAGCATCAGTGCCGCCACGTGACGGTCGGAGCGCACGTACCGTATTCCCTCGACGAGGTCCGCGATCCCGGTGAGCGACCCAAGGCCGGTCGGCCGTTTGATCTCCGGCGGCGTGGCCACGAAATCGGTGCGGGCGAGGATGACGGCCGACGCGAAGAACGACACCGCGTTCACCAGAAACGCCGTCTCGCGTCCCAGCAACGCTGTCACCACGCCACCCGCTCCGGCGCCGATGGCCAGCATGGCCGACCACGTCGCGCTCGACAGCGCGTTGGCCGTCAGCAACTCGGCCTTCGACGTCACGTTTGGAATCGCCGCCGTCCTGGCCGGCTCGAAGAACGCGGTCGCCGACACCGCAACGCCCATCACCAGGTAGACGAGCCACACCTGATCCGCTCTCCGGACCAGGAGCAGCAGCAGGACCACACATCCGCGCAGGACGTCCGCTGCGATCATCAGCCGTCGCCGGTCCACGCGATCCACGACGACGCCGGCCACGGGGCCGATGACGGCAATGGGCAGGAACTGCACGATGATCATCAGCGCCACCGACGTCGCGGAACCGGTCAGTTCGAGCAGCAGCGCATAGATCGCGACCGAATTGAACCAGTCCCCGAGCTGGCTGACAATCTGGCCGAACCAGAGGAGCCTGTAGTTGCGGTTCCCGGTGAGTAGCGCGCGATAGGGATTCACGTCAGCAGGATGGCCTACGGCTGGACCGGAATTCGACCGATAACACAGGACAGCGCCCACCATGGGTGCGCCGGACGCCCCGGCGCGTGGCCTCCCAGGAGGCATCTGCGGCCGGCACGCCCCGCGTCAACCACGTCCTGGAACCCGTTGTAGTATAGTCGCGGATTTCCATGAGCGAGTCGATCGGGCACTTCGACATTCTCGGTCTGATCGGAAGCGGTGGCCACAGCACCGTCTACCGCGCCCGCGACACGAGGGTCGGGCGCACGGTCGCGATCCGCCTGCTTTCGCCGGCGCTGTCCGACCCGCTGCAGCGGGCGCGGGCCATCGACGTGATCCACTCGTACACGGCGCTGTCGCACCCGCACGTCGCGACGCTCTTCGAAGTCGGCGAGCACAGAGGTTCAATCTACCTCGTCTATGAGTTCGTGCCCGGCGACACGCTGCCGGCCTTGACCCATGGATCCCCGCTCAACATCCGCCGCGCCCTCGACCTGGGTTCGCAGATAGCCGACGCGCTGGCCGAGGCCCACTCAGCGGACCTCGTCCATGGGGCGCTGACTCCGACGAGTGTCATCGTCACGCCCAAGGGACACGCGAAGGTCCTCGATTTCGGCCTCAGCGCCTGGACACGCGAAGATGGCCCGAGCGTGACGGCTGAGCGGCTGGCATCGGGAAACGGAATGCTCGGCCACGATGCCGTGGCGAGCATGGCGCCCGAGCAACTGCTCGGGCAGCCCTCCGATCACCGCGCGGACCTTTTCGCGCTGGGCGTCCTGCTCTACGACATGCTGACGGGATTCTCGCCGTTCGCGTCTGCGAAACCGGGCGACGCCGGCGTCAGGGTCCTGCAGACCAGTCCGGCCGCGCCCAGCCAGCTCAATGCCGACGTGCCTGAGGCCCTCGACGCCGTCGTGATGCGCGCCCTCGCCAAGAACCCGGACGAGCGCTACCAGAATGCGGCCGCGATCGCGTCGGACCTGCGGACCGCCGCGTCGATCGAGCACGGCCGCGACATGAACGTCGATCCGAAACTCCTCCGGGTTCCGGTGCGACGCTCGCCATGGCGCATCGCCGCGCTGGGCGCATTGCTCGTCGCAGCCATCGGTGTCGCGGGATGGCAGTGGGAGGACCAGCTGCGGCAGGCGTGGCAGGGCCGTTTCGGCGGCCAGCCCGATCCTGTGGTGGTCGTCCTGCCCTTCCAGGTGACGGGCGCCGACGTGTCGCGACCCTACTACGGTGCAGGTTTCGCCGACGAGCTGGCACGCCAACTGGGTCAAGTGCCGGGCCTCACCGTGATCGGGCGCTCCACCATTCGTGCCTTCGCCGGCAGGACCCCGGCGAGCGTTGCCGCAGACGTTCGCGCCACCCTCGCGCTCACGGGAGCGCTCGCCCCGTCGGACGACGAATGGAAGGCGCTGCGCATCGACGTCAGGCTGACCGACGGGCGCGAGGGACGTGTCATCTGGACGCGCAGCTACACGGGCGCCACAGAGGACGTCATCGCAATCCAGGCGCGAATCGCGCGCGATCTTGGGGAGTGGATGCGCATCGGCGCGCCATTCGGTGCCCAGCCGGGGCGCACGTCGCTTCGCCTCGTGGACCCGGTTGCGTACGACCTGTACCTGCAGGCCCGCGACGCCCTCGCGGCCAACGACCCGAGCCGCGCGGCGCAGCTCTTCGAGAACAGCATCACCGCTGACCCCAGTCTGCTCGAGGCCCACACGGGGCTCGTCGAGGCGCTCTATACCAACGCGGCATTCGACGGGCGGGTGGCACTCGCCGACGTTCAGTCCCGCATGCGCGAAGCCGCCGAAGCCGCGTCGACCACCGATCCGGATCTGCCTTCGACCCAGCTCGCCATGGGGCTCGCGGCGAGGACGGTCCGGGAGGCGGTCAACCACCTCAGGCGAGCCATCGAGATCGACCGGTCCTACACCGCTGCGTACCTCGCCCTTGCGGACGTGCTGCGCGAATTCGAACCTGCGCGGGCGGTGCGCTTCGCGCGGAAGGCGGTCGAACTCGATCCGCGCCTCGCGCGGGCGCACTACCAGCTGGCCGAAGACAACATCGCGCTCGGCGAGTTCAGCGAGGCGCTCGTAGAATCCGCCCGTGGACAGGCGCTCGCGCCCTCCCTGCCGTGGTGGGAAGCCCTGCGGCTCCGGATCAAGCTGGCGCAACCGGCCGGCAAAGAGAGCCTGGCGGGACTGATCGGCCGCACGCCGTACGACTTCCCGCCGGTGACGATCCTGCGCGCCGTGGCGCTGCGGACCGAAGGACGTGCCGCCGACGCGGCTGGAATCCTCGCGGCCCTGACCCGGCTGTACCCGGCGGCGTGCGAAGCGAAAGCGATAACCGCCGCCGTGCGCTACCAGGCCGGCGAGCGGGCCGAAGCCCTCCGCATCGCCACGCCTCTTCTGGCCGATGCCGAAAGCTCCGGCATGCAGATGGCCTGGACGCGCTGCGCGGCGTTGGCTGCGGCCTCCGTCAACGACGCGCCGCGCGCGGCCACGTGGATCGCCCGCGCGGCGTCCTCCGACGACGGCATCCGGATGTGGGGCTCCGTGAACGGCGTCCTCAGCGGCAGCGCCGGGCTCCGGCAGCGCATCTTCCCGTGGAGCAACGTCACGCAGGATCCCGAGATGCGAACGGCGATCGGCAGGCTCGATACGGCTCTCGCGCGTGTTCGCGCCGAGACGGCGAAGATCCTCGAAGGGTTCTAGTTCGACAGCAGGGCCGCCAGCCTGGCGGCGTCGATGTTCGACCCGGAGATCACAACCGCCACATTCTGACCTTCGAGGCCGAGGCCGGGGCCGCCGGCGAGCCAAGCGACGGCCGTGGCGCCCGCTCCCTCCGCAACCAGATGCTCGCGGGTCACGAGGTCTCGCACCGCGTCCTCAATCGCCCGCTCTGACGCGAGGACCACGCGATCGACGAATCGCTGCACGAAGTCGAACGTGATGGTCTCCGGGTCCATGTTGCCGGCCAGCCCGTCGGCGATCGTCGGCCCGACGTGCACCTCGGTGATCGCGCCCGCGCGGAGCGACGTCGAGAACGCCGGCGATGCCTCGGCTTCCACGCCGATCACTTCGACCCGATTCGACATAGCCTTTGCCGCCATCGCGACGCCGCTCACCAGGCCGCCTCCGCCCACCGACGTGAGGATCGTGTCCACCTCGGGCCAGTCCTCGAGAATCTCCAGCGCAACGGTCGCAGCTCCGGCAACGACGTCCGGATGACTGTACGGCGAGACGTAGGTCACTCGCTCCGCGGCGGCGTACGCCTTGGCAAGACGTTCGGCCTCCTCGTAGGTTGCGGCCTCCGCCCGCAGATCCGCGCCGTGGTGCGTAATGTGATCGAGTTTCGCGCGCGGCGCCCCGCGCGGGGTGAACACCACCAGCCGCAAGTCCAGCCGCTCGGCTGCATAGGCGAGCGCCCGGCCGTGATTGCCTGCGGATGCGGTGACGAGGGACCTCGCGCGGTCGCCCCCCGCGGACGCGCGCGCCACGAGCGCCACCGCCGCGTTCACCGCCCCACGGGCCTTGAACGAGTGGGTGACCTGCAGCGACTCGAGTTTCAGCCTGACAGTTGCGCCCGCACAAGCGGACAGCCACGGCGAATCGACGAGCGGCGTGCGCCATACATAAGGCTCGATCCGCCGGCGCGCGGCAAGAACGTCGGTCAGGTGCACGGGGAAATCTTAGTTCGGGTGGAAGACTCTTTCCGCAGATAATGAAATCAGCTTTACTGTTGGCGGACTGTTTCGCATGATCCTCCACACCCGCGCTGCCTCGCCCTTCTACAAGAACGGATTCGTCGCCGCGTGCGAGGACACGCGGGAGGCGATCCTGATCGATCCGGGAGACGAAATTGCGGAACTTATCGACGTGATCCGCAAGGAACATCTCGCGGTCCGGCACATCCTGCTGACCCACGCGCACATGGACCACGTGAGCGGCGTGGCCGAGGCGAAGCGCGCGACGGGAGCGCCCATCGGCGTCCATCGCGACGACCTGTTCCTCTACAATTCGGCCGTCGAGCAGGGCGAGTTCTTCGGGTACACGCTCGAGCAACCGCCGCCGCCGGACTTCTTCTACGAACCGAATCAGCGGATGACGGTGGGCCGCTACGTGGTGGACGTCCACCACACGCCCGGACACAGCCCGGGCGGCGTGTGCCTGCTGGTCACGGCCTCGACACCACGGATCCACGCCGGGCCTGCGCACGTCTTCGCGGGCGACACGCTGTTCGCGGGATCGATCGGGCGGACGGACTTGCCGGGCGGGGATTACGACACGCTGCTGTCGTCGATCCGCAACGTGGTCTTCGAGTTCGGTGACGACGCGATCGTACATCCGGGTCACGGTCCGGACACGACCGTGGGCGACGAACGCCACACCAACCCGTTCCTGAAGCGCTAGGCCCGTTCCAGGACGAACTCGACGCGCCCGACACGCAGCACCTGGTGCTCGGCGAGCACGGCGCGACTGATCTTCTCGCCGTTGATCCAGGTGCCGTTTGTGCTGTCGAGATCGACCACCTCGACCTGGCCGTCCTCGGCCGTGCTGATGCGGCAGTGGAGCCGCGAGACCAGCGGCGCATCCACACAGAAGTCGGCCGCGCCGGCCCGGCCGATGGTCTTCACGGCGCCGGGCATCAGCCGGAACGCCAGCGGACGATCGTCGCTACTGTCCAGCGCGCGGAGGAGCCACATGCAGCTTGCCTCTCAGCCATGACGTCAGCGCATCGATCACCTGTGCGCTGACAGTCTTGTCCTGCAGGGTCGGGTACTCGTCCGTCTCCCCGGTGGCCGCAGGGACGAGCAGGTGATTGACGCCTTCGACGGTGACAAGGTCGGCGCCCGCGTTGTTCTTGCGCGCGCGTGCGAACCCGGCAAGCAGCTCGCCGTGCCGCGTGGGGACCTGCCGGTCGCGGGAGCCCTGGATCACGAGCACCGGCTGCGTGACCTTCGGCATGACGGCGGCGGGATCGAACGACAGGAAGCCTCGGAACCACGCGGTGTCGGCCTGTCGACGGTACGCGGCCGGTATGGTTTCCCATCCATGGCCGTCAAGGACAGCCTTCTGGATCTGCCGCTGCAGATCCATCCGGTTGCGCTTCTCCCCGTCGGACAACGTCATGCGATCCAGCAGGTGCTGCTGCTGCTCAAGGATCAGCTCTCCGCCGGTCGTTCCCGGTGTGGCCATCAGCACCAGCGCCGTGACCTGCTTCTTCGCATCCGCAGCGACCGACATCCCGACCATGCCGCCTTCGCTGTGCCCGACGATCGCGATACGGTAGGGATCGACGTCCTTGCGTTTGCGGAGGAACTCGACCACCGCCCGAACATCCTCCGCGAAATCCTTGATCGTCGCCGACTCGCCGCGGCCACCGCTCTGGCCCACGCCGCGCTTGTCGTACCGCACGACGATGAAGCCGGCGTCCGCGAGAGCCATCGCGAGCTGAGCGAATATCGGAATGCCGGAGATCGATTCGTCCCGGTCCGCCGGACCGGACCCGGGAATCAGGATGACGGCGGGCTGCCTCACGACGGGCCCCTTCGCGCCGGGTGCCGGAGCGACGACCCCGGCGGGCTGTGACAGCGTCCCGGCCAGGCTGAAACCGTTTGACGGAATATGGACCTGCTCGTCGCTGTTGCGCGCGAGCCTCTCGACTCGAGACGAGACGGCAGCCACGTCGTCGCGCGCGACTTCGAGACCCTGGATCGGCACGCGGAAGCGCAGCAGGCGGCTCTCCTCGTCGACCCAGACTTCCGCGGCCAGCGGGCCCGACTGGTTTGCGAACGTGATGCCGTAGCGCCTGGCGGCAATCGTGCGCTCGGTGGTGCGGATGCGCTCGTCAGCCACACCCGTGACGCGCAGCGCGATTTCGATCTGCGGCGCGATGTACGCGCGCAATTCGGCCGGCGGCTTCACCGACTGAAGCCGGAGGGCCAGCGCCTCGTATGCGCCGAAGAACATGTTGGGCAGCACCACAGCGTCGGCCGCGACCGTGTCGGTCTTCTGCAAGACCTGGCCGCTTTGGGTGATTTCGCTTGTCGCCGTGCCGTTAGCGAAGGCGGTGCGGAGCAGCATGGGCTGGCCGCGCAGGGTCGCCTCGATGTCCAGGCTGAGCGGTCGCCACGCACGGTCGTACCGCAGCTCGAACCGGCTGGTGGAGATGTTCACCGGGTTGCCGAGCCGGCCGCTCGACTTGACGATCCAGCCGTCGGGAGACACGGTGACGGCCACCTGCTCGCTGCCAAGCGGTGTCCCCTGCAGGAAGACGGTGAAGCTCGCCGTCGGGCCCGGCGCCGGTGCGGCAGGAGGCTGCTGCGCGGCTGCGTTGGCGGCGGCTAGGAGGACGAGGATAGCAGCGATAGAATGACGTCGAGGCATGACAAAGTGAGCATATCAGGCGCCAGGGATCAGGCGCTAGGCACCAGGCCAGACCTCGCGGTCAGGCAGGCTGCCGGCGTGATCGACCGCAGCCATCGGGGGCGCATCGTCGTCCGAGGAGCCGACCGCAGGACGTTTCTGCACGCGCTCCTGACCAACGACATCGCCGCACTGGAGTCCGGCGGGGGATGTTACGCGACGCTGCTGACGCCACAGGGCCGGATGGTCGCGGACATGCTGGTCTTCGAACTCGGGGACGTGCTGCTGCTCGATGTCGACCGATCCAGGACGGACGTGCTGCTGACGAAGTTCGACCAGCTCATCTTCAGCGAAGATGTGCAACTGGGCGACGTGAGCGACGCGTGGGGAGCCATCGGCGTCTACGGTCCGGCGGCGGCGGCGATTACGGGCGGCGTCCTGGGCGAACTGCCCGGGACGGCTCGTCTGTCCTCCTTTGCGCAGTACCAGAACGAGAGGATCGAGTTCCGCGGCGACCTCGTCGTGGCCGCTCGAGCCGATGGACTCGGCGTGCCGGGCTTCGTGCTGTTCGCGTCCCGGCCGACGGTGCCGGTGCTGGGCGAGGCCATTCTCGAGGCCGGCGCCGTGCTGATCGATCCGGCGACGGCCGAACTGCTTCGTATCGAGGCGGGCGAACCGGCGTTCCCGGTCGACATGACGGAAGACACGATCCCGTACGAGGCGGGCATCGAGACGCGGGCGGTCAGTTTCACCAAAGGGTGTTTCCCCGGGCAGGAAGTCCTCGTCCGCATCAGGGACCGCGGGCACGGCCGGATCGCGAAGAAGCTGGTCGGTCTCCTGATTGAGGGAGACGAGGTGCCGAGCCGGGGAGACCGCGTGCTTGCTGAGGACAAGGAACTCGGGCACGTCACGAGCGCGGTGTGGTCACCGTTTGTCGGGAAGGCAATCGCGCTGGGCTACGTTCATCGCGACGCGAGCGGGCCCGGCAGCCTCGTCGCCATCATTCATGGCGAACACCGACTCACCGGAGCCGTGACGGCCCTGCCGTTCGTCGAAGCCGCCAGCGTCCTGTCATAGACCTGGCGATCCCGTCAGCAGCCTCACCAGTTCGTCGTCTGCGGGCGGCAGGGCGAGGGAACCCAGTTCGGCGCGCAAGACCCAGCGCATCAACTGGCCCAGAACGGGCCGGGGTTCCGTCAGCAGGCTGCACCGGAAGAAATGCAGCGCGACCATGCGCTCCGGGTACTCGTGGGCCGTGGCAAGAATCTCCTCGTGCACGAAGACGTCGGCGTCGAGTTCTTCGCGGATTTCGCGGGCCAGGCACTCGGCCAGTGACTCGTGATCGTGGCACTTCCCGCCGGGGAACTCCCAGTGCCCGGCCAGGTGCGTGCCCTCGAGCCGCCGCGTCAGCAGGAACCGACCGTCCCGCTCCACGACCGCCGCTGTCACCGTCACTCGTTCGATCGCCATGCCGTGTCCTCATTTCAGTCTTGTCTTGGGGGATGCGCCCTCGGGCTCCGTGCTGAAGGGATAGGACCGGCACATCGCGGACATGGGGCACGCCGGGCAGCGCGGCTTGCGCGCGACACACACCATCGCGCCAAGGTCCATGATCGCCTGGTTGAAGTCGAACACACGCTTGTGCGGCAGCACGGTCTCCGACACGCGCCACAAATGACGCTTCGTCGCGTGTGCCTTCGGATCGCCCCGGCCCATGAAGACGCGAAACAGGACACGCGCGACGTTGGTGTCGAGGATGGCCGCCCGCTGACCAAAGGCGAAGCTCATGAGGGCGCCTGCCGTATACGGGCCGATGCCCTTGAAGGAACGCAGCGTCTCCTCGTCTCCCGGGAGTTCGCCGCCGAAACGCGTCACGGCCTCCCGCGCGATGGCATGCAGGCGCCGGGGCCGGATGTTGTAGCCGAGCGGGTACCACGTCTTCACCGCGTGATCCTCCGGTGCCTCGGAGAGAGCCTCGAGGGACGGGTATTTCGTGAGCCACTCGCGGTACTTGGGCAGCACCCGGTCCACCTGCGTCTGCTGGAGCATCACTTCGGACACCAGGATGTGGTACGGGTCGTCGGTCGTCCGCCACGGCAGATCGCGCCCGTGCCGGTCGTACCAGGCGAGAAGTCTCCGGCGGAACTGCTGGCGTGCGGCCGGCGCCGGCAGGGGCAGGCTGGCCCGGCTCACGCGCGGGCTGGTTTTCTTGGGCATGCGTCTCAACACACTTATAATCCATGCTGCATGAAGATCTACACACGAACCGGCGACGGCGGCGCGACGACGCTGTTCGATGGCACCCGAATCGCCAAGTCCGACCCGAGGGTTGACGCCTACGGGGAGGTCGACGAGGCCAACGCCGTCATCGGCCTGGTCCGGTCCGAGGGCCTGGACCGGGAGATTGACGACCTGCTCGGCCAGGTTCAGCGGGATCTCTTTGCGCTCGGGTCGCGCCTGGCCGATCCGGCCGAGCGCATCGCGGATCGTGTCACCAAGATCGCCCTCGGCCCCGAGGATGTGACGCGGCTCGAGCAGGCGATCGACAGGTTCGAGGAAGAGCTCGAACCGCTGCGCCGCTTCATCCTGCCAGGCGGCACGCGCGCGGCAGCCGCGCTGCACCTGGCCCGGACGGTCTGCCGGCGCGCGGAGCGCCGTATGGTGGCCCTGGCCGTGCTCGAAGTCGAGTTCCTCGCGTACATGAACCGCCTGTCCGATCTTCTGTTCGTCCTGGCCCGCGTGGTCAATCACCGCGCCGGGGTCGCCGAGGCGGAGTGGTGAACCTCGACGCCGCGTACGCCGAGTGCGAGCGCGTGGCTCGACAGCACTACGAGAACTTTCCCGTGGCGTCGCTCCTGCTGCCGGCGCCGATGCGGCCGCACATCGCCGCGATCTATGCCTTCGCGCGCACGGCCGACGACTTCGCCGACGAGGGCTCCCGCACCGCCGATGAGCGCCTGGGTTTGCTGGACGAATGGAAGGACCGCCTCCGCACCTGCACGGGCGGCCCTCCTTCCCCGTCCCTGGCCCCGAATCCTCACGCGGACCCCGTCTTTCTCGCGCTCGCCGAGACCATCCGCGTCCACCGGTTGCCGGTCCAGCTGTTCGAGGATCTGCTCAGCGCGTTCTGCCAGGACGTGTCCGTCCACCGGTACGGCACGTGGGTCGACGTGATGGACTACTGCCGCCGCTCCGCGAACCCGATCGGGCGCCTCATGCTCCGCGTGGCAGGCCACGTCGACGATCGTCTCGACGCCGCGTCGGACGCGGTGTGCACGGCCCTCCAGTTGACCAACTTCTGGCAGGACCTCGATCGCGACTGGAGGAATGGCCGGCTGTACGTCCCGCGCGAGGACCTTGTCCGCTTCGGTGCGCGCGAAGAGGATCTCGACGGCCGCACGATTACCCCTGCGTGGCACGAGACCCTCACCGAGATGGCGTCCCGTACGCGGGCGCTCTTCGACGAGGGCCGCGCGGTCTGCGATGGCGTGACCGGGCGGCTGCGCTACGAACTTCGCGTCACGTGGCTCGGAGGCACGCGAGTCCTCTCACGCCTCGAGGCGAACGGGTTCGACGTCTTTTCCGCGCGTCCGGCGCTGACGGCACCGGACCTCCCCGGCCTGGTCTGGGCCGCCGCCACCTGGACCAGATCCGGAGCCGCCTGAGAGCCCCATGGCCCGCCGCGACACGAACTTCTATTACTCGTTTGTCGTGCTGCCCGCGCAGAAGCGCCAGGCCATCATCGCCGTATGGGACTTCTGCCGCGCGGTCGACGACGCCGTGGACGAGATGTGCGCGGGCGAGCAGACGCGTGAGGCCGCTGCCGCCGAGCTG
>JAPKZP010000381.1 GCA_026393735.1 Acidobacteriota bacterium | reverse complement strand
TCACCGAAGCTCAGCCGAGGACAGAAGAGAACACCTCGGACAGGACCCGCGGCCGACGTGCGGGCGACTCCGAATCGCGGTCTTCCGGTTGGGCTACGCAGCAGGAGGTTGAGGTGGGGTTCTCGCTCATCGACTACGCGATCGTGGCCGTCTACCTGCTCGGCGTCACCATCGTCGGCATCTGGATCGCCGGCAAGCAGCGCACCTCGCGCGACTACTTCCTTGGCGGGAAGGAAATGGCCTGGTGGTCGGTCGGGTTCTCCATCGTGGCCAGCGAGACGAGCACCCTCACCTTCATCAGCGTCCCGGGGCTTGCCTTCAAGGGCAACATGCACTTCCTGCAGCTGGCCGTCGGCTACTTCATCGGCCGCCTGCTGGTCAGCGTCATCTTCATCCCGGCGTACTACCGCGGCGATCTCGAGACCGCGTACGACTTCCTCGGCAAACGCTTCGGCCTGTCCCTGCGGAAGTTCACCTCGACGGTGTTCCTGACGACGCGGGTGCTCGCCTCGGGCGTACGCCTGTTCGCCACGGCGATTCCCGTGCATCTCATCACCGGGCTAGACTACTGGTCGAGCATCCTGCTCATCGGCGTGTTCACCCTGGTCTACACCTACGTCGGCGGATTGAAGGCGGTCGTCGCGATGGACGTCGTCCAGATGTTCATCTACCTGAGCGGCGCGGTGGCGTCGATGGCGATCATTCTCGGCCGCCTTCCCGGAGGCTGGAGCGACGTCGTCCGTTTCGCCAGCGCCAACGGGCTCGACAAGTTCGCCGTGATCAACCTGACCTGGGGCGGGAGCGTGATGGCGTTCCTGTCGGCGCCGTACACGCTGCTCGGCGGCATCGTCGGCGGGACGTTCCTGACGATGGCCTCGCATGGTACGGACCAGCTCCTGGTGCAGCGCCTGCTCGGCTGCAAGTCGAAGTGGGATGCCCAGCGCGCCCTGATGCTGGATGCGACGTTTATCGTCATCCAGTTCGCCTTCTTCCTCGTGCTGGGGGTGTGCCTCTACGCGTTCTACGATGGTGCGACCTTCCAGCAGATGGGCCTGTCGACTTCAGATGAGGTCTTCCCGAAGTTCATTGTCGAGAACCTGCCCACCGGCGTGGCCGGCCTCGTGGTGGCGGGGGTGCTGGCGTCGGCCATGGGGACCCTGTCGTCCTCGATCAGTTCGCTGGCCTCGTCGACGTACCTCGACCTCTTCAAGATGACGGCGCGCGGCCGCGCCGTGAGCGGCAAGAGCGAACTGCTCTGGTCGAAAGCGTTCACGCTCGTCTGGGGCGTCATTCTGATCGGCGGGGCGCTCCTCTTCACCAGCTCGAAGAACCCGGTCGTCGAACTGGGCCTGAAGATCGCGTCGTTCACCTACGGCGGGCTGCTCGGGACGTTCTTCCTCGGCATGATCTTCCCCAGGGTCAACCAGCGAGACGCGTACGTCGGGTTTCTGGCGGGGATTGCCGCGATGGTGGTGGTGCTGACCTACACGACAATCGACTTCACCTGGCACACGCTCATCGGCTGCGCGGTGACGGTGGCGGTGGGGAATGCCAGCCGGTTCGTGCTCGGCCCGGCGGCCTCCGCGTGACCCCGTCGCCGACGAGCGCCGGTCGTCAGGCCTGTCGCGGGCCAGGGTAAGATACGAAGAATGGCTCGGCTTCTGCTTTTCGCCGTGTTCGGCGTGCTGGCGCAGCTGGTGGACGGCAGCCTCGGCATGGGCTTCGGCGTCACGTCGACGTCGTTGCTCCTGAGTCTCGGGACGGCGTCCGCACTGGCGTCGGCGACCGTCCACATCGCCGAAGTCTTCAGCACACTGGCGTCTGGCATCAGTCACTTCAGGATCGGGAACGTCGAGAGGCGGCTGTTCTGGCCGCTGCTCGTCTCCGGCATCCTGGGGGCGCTGGCGGGAACGTCTGCGGCCATCCGGTTCCAGGACGCGCCCGCGATCCGGCCGGTCGTGTCCGCCATCCTGCTGGTCCTCGGCATCCTGATCATCATCAGGACGTTCCGAGGGCGCCAGGTGACGCACGTCATCCCCAGCACCAGGCGCCTGCTGCTCATCGGGTTTCCGGCGGCCTTCGTCGATGCGCTGGGCGGCGGCGGGTGGGGCCCGATCGCGACGCCGACGCTCGTGATGAGCGACGTCGAGCCCGCCAAGGCCGTCGGGACGGTCAACGCCGTCGAGTTCTTCGTGACGGCCACGATTTCGGCGGTGTTCCTGCTGAACCTGCCGGCGATCGACTGGCGGATCGTCGTGCCGCTGACGATCGGCGCCACGGCGACGACGCCGATCGCGGCGCGCCTGACGCGGAGGCTGCCGACGCGCTGGCTGGGCCTCGCCGTCGGGATCCTGATCAGCCTCCTCAGCCTCCGGACGATCATCCTGTCACTGACGTCCTGATCTTCTATTCGTCGTCCTCGTCGGCGGCCTCGCCCTTCGCGGCCTTCGCCGCGGCGATGATCTTGGCCTGGAGCATCTGCGGCACTTCTTCGTAGTGCGAGAACTCCATGTGGTAGCTGCCGCGCCCGCCCGTGGTGGAGGTGAGCGTCTGCTCGTAGGTCAGCATCTCGGCCATCGGCACCTGTGCCTTGACGACGGTGCTGGTGCCGCGCTGTTCCATGCCCGACACGCGCCCGCGGCGGCTGTTGAAGTCGCCCATGACGTCGCCCGCGAAGTCGTTCGGGACGTACACCTCGACGTTCATGATCGGCTCGAGGATGGTCGGCCTGCAGCGCGTCATCGCGTCCTTGAACGCGAGGCGCCCCGCCATCTTGAACGAGAGTTCGTTCGAGTCGACGTCGTGGTACTTGCCGTCGAGCAGGGTGACCTTGAAGTCGACCACCGGGAAGCCGGCCAGGTAGCCGCGCACGCGTGTCTCCTGGATGCCCTTCTCGACCGCCGGGCGGAACTGCTGCGGGATCGAGCCGCCGAAGATCTCGTCCGCGAACTCGAAGTCGGCGCCCGAGGGCAGCGGCTCCATCTTGATGGTGCAGTCACCGAACTGGCCGTGCCCGCCCGTCTGCTTCTTGTGGCGCCCGTGGGCCTCCGTCGCCGACTTGATCGTCTCCCGGTACGGGATCCGCGGCGGCTTCAGGTTCACTTCGACCGAGAAGCGCCGCTTCAGCTTGGCGACGGTCACTTCGATGTGCAGCTGGCCCTGCCCGGAGAGCAGCAGCTCGTGCGTCTGGGGGTCCCGGCTGTAGCGGATCGTCGGGTCCTCCTCGAGCAGCCGCTGCATCGACGAACTGATCTTCTCTTCGTCACCGCGCGTCTTCGGCTCGATCGCGTACGCCAGCACCGGCTCGGGGAACGTGATGGCGGAAAACCGCACCGCGGTCTCCTTGT
>JAPKZP010000114.1 GCA_026393735.1 Acidobacteriota bacterium | reverse complement strand
CGGTGACATCGCTCGTGCTTGGACTCGCGCTGCAGCCCATCCTGGGCAACTTCTTCGCCGGCGTGGCGATCAGCTTCGAGCAGCCGTACCGGATCAACGACTGGATCAAGATCGGTGACGTCGAAGGACGCGTCGTCGACATGACGTGGCGCACGACCCACCTGCGCACGCGCGACAACGACGACCTCGTCATCCCGAACGCCAAGGCCGCGGACGAGTACATCCTCAACTATCACTACCCGAACCCGCTGCACCTCGCCCGCATCTACGTCGGCGCGCACATGGCCGCCCCGCCGTACCGCGTGAAGCACGTGCTGCTGGAGTGTGTGTCCCTCGTGCCCGGCGTGCTCGAGAAGCCCGCGCCCGATGTCTACGTGCGGAACTTCGCCGAGAGCACCTGCGGGTCTGGATTGAGGACATGCCGGCGATCGATCGCATCAAGAGCGATCTTCGGTCGCGCATCTGGGAATCGTTCCGCCGCCACGGGTTGTCGTTCCCGTTCCCGACTCGGACGCTGGAATTCGCGCCTCGCCGGCGCGAGGCGAAGGAATCCAGCCGCGGAAAGACCGGCGTCGTGTTCGTCGCCGAGGGCGCGTCGGCGGGGTCGTCGGTGCGGCTGTCCGATCGCCCCCTCAGCATCGGCCGCGGTGCGAACAACGACCTCGTGGTGCCCGATGCGCAGGCCAGCAAGGAGCATGCGCGAATTGAGTGTACGGCCGACGGCTTCGTCCTTGTCGATCTGCAGAGCAGCGGCGGCACGTACGTGAACGGCGCGGCCATCGAACGGCACCAGTTGAAGCCGTTCGATCGCGTGAAGGTTGGCAGCACGATCTTGTGCATCGAATACGATGGCGATTGATATCCCCGCACGCATCGGCGCGTACGACGTGCTCGGCCTCATCGGAGCCGGAAGCCTCGGTACGGTTTTCAAGGCCTCCAAGCCGACGTCGAACCGGCTGGTCGCGATCAAGGTACTGTCGCCGGCCGGGCGCCGCGACGCCCAGTGCGTGGAACGGTTCCACCGCGGAGCACAGGCGATGGCGCCCCTGAGCCACCCAAACATCGTCCAGGTGCTGGACCACTGGGTGGACAGTGAACTGCCCTACATCGTCATGGAATACGTGGACGGCACGTCGCTGGCCGAGCGGATTCGTACGTCGGGCCTCTCTCCGGCCGAAGCGCTGTTCGTCGGAGGCGAAATCGCGAAGGGCCTGAGCTACGCCCACGGCCGGGGCATCGTCCACCGTGATCTGAATCCGCAGAACGTCCTTGTCTCGCGGGACCTTTCGATGGTCAAGATCACGGATTTCTCCATGGGCCGAGCGCCAGCCCCCCAGGCCTCGTCGGGAGACGTCACGACCGCGCATGCAAGCCTGGGGTCGTTCTGCTACACCGCACCCGAGGCGATGGCCGGCGGGGAGGCGGTGGATCACCGGGCGGACATCTATTCGCTCGGTGTCGTGTGCTACGAGGCGCTGACGGGCAAGCTCCCCGTCGGACGGTTCAGCCTGCCGAGCGAGTTGAACCACGACGCGCCGGAAGAAGTGGACCCGATCGTCCTGAAGTGCCTCGCGAGCAACCCGAAGGATCGGTACGAGTCCGTTGCCGCGTTCCTCGCGGACCTGGCGCGCGTCGATGAATCGGTGGGCTTCCAACTGGCACGCGAACTGACGCGTCTGTCGCCGGCACGCCTGCTCGGCGGAGCCCGCAGCAAAGTGACGTCGAGTGCTCCCGGGAGTCGCTCGAACGTGCGACTCCTGTGGGCTGGCGTGGCTCTCGTCGCCCTGGCGGCGGCGGTTGGCGGTGCGTGGTGGTGGCGCACACGGCCGGCGGTTCAGAACGCGTCACCTGGCGCGACGTCGCTGGCCGCTCCGGCTCAGTCTGCGCAGCGTGCCGTCCAACCAGTCGCGTCAGACACCCGGCGGGACGGGGCGAGCACGCCCGAACCGCCTGCCACCGCGACACCCCCAGTCGCGATGCCCCCCGCGCAGGCGACGCCTCCGTCGAAGACGCCTCCGGAGGGCCGGGTGACGGGGGGCGCGGCTCGACCGCAGGAGGCGCCCGCTCCAGCGAAAGGTCCGGTGGCGGCCGGTTCACCTGCGCCGACGGCGACCGACGCCACGCGAGTCGAGACCGCACGACAGGCTCTGGCGGCGATCGAGGTGGGTATGAACCGACGCCCGCGCCCCCAGACGATTGCCGACTTGAAGGCATGGCTGTCGCAATACGGGGCGACCAGCGTCGCGCCGGACGCCCTGCTGCTGTGTGGGAGACTCCAGGCCGAGTCCGGTCTGCCGCACGACGCCATAGAGACGTACCACGAGGTCGAGTCGCGGTTTCCGGCCGACGTCCGGGCGGCCGACGCCCTGTTTGCGCAGGCGCAGTTGCTGGCGGAGATCAGGGCGAACCCGGAAGAGATCCGTCTGCGCCTTGCCAGAATCGCCACGGCGTATCCGACAAGCCAGGTCTTCGGCGCGGCCATGACCGCGAAGATTGCGCTCGAAGACCGGCTCAAACTTCGTGAAGCCGATCCCGTGCTCGGGATGCAGGTGCCGGCGTCCCTGGTGTCGAGGCGGACGCTCGTGGCGCAGGCGCCGCCGGGCCCGCTGGTTGAAGGCGCGCTGGCGCAGTTGGCCGAGATGTACCAGGACCTCAAGCTGTGGGACCGGGCGGCACAGACGTACGTGGACCTGGCGAGGCGGTTTCCCGGGAACAAGCGGGACGCGTGGTTTGCTGCCGGCGAGATCTACGAGCGCCGCCTGTCCAGCGCGGAGCGCGCGCGTGCCGCCTACCTGCAGACCAACCCGGCATCGCCCCGCTACAAGACGGCGATGGATCGCGCCCGAAGGCTCGAAGGCAAACGGCCCTGAACGCCGCTCGGACAGCCCGCCCACCATCGGCCCCCACTTGGGGTAGTATTAGCCGGTTGTGACTGGCTTTCCGGCCTGGCCTGGCGCCGGGCTTCTTACTGAACGAGGTGACATCATGCGTAGGTTCCTGATTGTGGCGTTGATGATTCTGCCGCTCGTCGTCGTGGGTTGCAGCAAGGGTCCGGCCGAAGCCGCGCTGAAAGCGGCAGACGAGGCCATCGCGAAGGTGAAGCCGGAGGCCGAGAAGTTCGTGCCGGAGCAGTTCAAGGCGTTGACCGACGCGGCGGCGGCGGCAAAGGCGAACTTCGACAAGGGCGACTACGCGTCGGCGCTGGCGGCGGCGAAGGATCTGCCGGCGAAGGCCACCGAGGTCATGACGGCCGCAGCGGCGAAGAAGGACGAACTCGTGGGCCAGTGGACGGAGATGGGCAAGGTCATTCCCGCCAAGATGCTGGACGTGACGGAGAAGGTCAACAGCCTGGCGGCCATGAAGAAGCTGCCGGTGGGCATCGATGCCGCGAAGATCGACGAAGTCAAGGCGCGCCTGGTTGACATGAACGGCACCTGGGCCAAGGCCACAGAGGCCTTCGGCGCCGGCGACATCAAGGGCGCCCTTGAAATGGCTGGCAACGTAAAGACCAGCGCCGAGTGGCTGCAGACGTCGTACGACGCCATCATGCCCAAGCCGGCGACCAAGTAGTCAGCGGCCCGACCTCTTCAGCGCGACGGATGCCGGACCTTCTCGACGGGGTCCGGCGCCCGCGCTGATCCTTTTTGCGGCGATGCATCAACATCCGTATCCGTTACGGCGCCTGATCGCGCTGTTCTTGCTGGCCTGGATCGCGGTCGATCTGGCCGGCATCGACACGTGCGCGCTGGACATCGACGCCGGCGCCCCTGGCTCCTCGGCGGCAGCTGCTGTGTTGGGCCCTCCGGGTACCGCGCATCCGCCGACACCCCTGCACGTCGATCACTGCATCTGCCACTCCCACTCGATTGAGCCGACGACGCCCGCGTGCCTTGCCGCGCCTGTGCGTTCGGCCGCCACCATGGCCGACCTGATTTCCGCACGCCCGCACGGCGATGCCTCGGCGCTCTACCACCCTCCGCCAGCTAGCCTCTGACTCCGCCGACAGGTTTCCTTCGACAATCGGGCCCCCGCCTGCATCGAGGACGTCCCATGAGAGGTCTGGCTCTTGCCCTGATCGTGTCCGTGTTCTTGTCTGCGGGGGCGGCGGCTCAGGAGGTGCGCGTGCCGGCGCGCCTCACGCTGGAGGACGCCCTGCGCCTGGCCGAGGCCCATAGCCCGGCCCTTGCCGCTTCTCGTGCGGCAACCGACGTCCCGGCTACGGCCGTGACGGGCGCGACTCAACGGCCCAACCCGACGCTCACGATTGACTCGCAGGGGTTCCCGTTTTCCCAGGACGACCGGCCGCCGTTCTTCGACGACCAGGAGTTGACCATCGCCGTCGAACAGGAATTCGAACCCGGCGGCCGGCGGGACCTGCGCACCCGCGTGGCCAGACTCGGCGTCGACGTGTCCGCAGCCTCGGCGCGGGATCGCGTGAGACTGGTGCGGTTCGACGTCCGGCGCGCCTACATGCAGGCGGTGCTTGCGAAGGCCGACTGGGACGCCGCGCGCGTGGCGCTGGACGATCTCGACACGGTCCTCGCGATCAACCGGGCGCGCTACGAGCAGGGTGAACTGTCCGGAGTCGAACTCCGGCGACTGCAGGTCGAGCGCTTCCGGTTTGCCGACGAGGTGCGCACGAGCGAACTGGGATTGACGAATGCCCGGACGACCCTGCTCGCGGCGATCAACGTCCGGCCGCTCGACCAGGTGTTTGAGACGGCGGAGACGCTGGCAGCGCCCGCGGACGCGCCGGCGGTCAACTCGTCGCTGCGCGACAGGGCCCTCGCCACCCGCCCGGATCTCGTGGCGTTGCGCAGCCAGGAGGCGCGCGCCGACGCCGACCTGGCGCTCCAGCGCGCGCTGCGCACGCCTGCCATCACGATCGGCGGCGGATGGCAACGCGATTTCGGCACGAATGCCGTGGTCCTGAACGCCCGGATTCCGCTGCCGTTCTTTGCCAGGAACGAAGGGGGCGTGGCGCGCGCGGTGGCCGACCGGCGCCTGGCCGCGGCCACGTCGTCGGCTGCCGCCGCCTCTGCGGCACTGGAGATTCAGCTGGCCGCGAACGGTGTCGCGGCGCACCGTGCGCGCGTCGAGCAACTGGAGCGGGAGTACCTGCGAAACGCGCGCGAGGCACGGGACATCGTGCTCGCCGCGTACCGCGCCGGCGCATCCACGCTCATCGATTACCTCGATGCCCAGCGTGCGCTGCGCGATGCCCAGCGCGTGCAGAACCGCGCAGTGTTCGACTATCGCATGAGCCTGTTCCAGCTCGAATCGGCGCTCGGCTTGCCCGCCCCGACATCCGGGAGCCGGCCATGAAGAGAGAGAACCGCACGATGAGGCTTTGCTGGATCGGAGCGGCCCTGCTCGCGCTCTGTGCGTGCGGAGGCCGCGAGTCCTCGACCGCCACCGCGCCGGCCGCCACCACCCCCCCGCGCGATGCGCCGCCGGCGGGCGTCCTGGTGGCGCCCGCGATGCAGCAGCGCTGGGGCGTGACCGTCGGTCCGCCGTCGCGCGGCACGTCTGCCGTAGCCATCACGCTCCCCGGCGTGCTGCGGCTCAACGAACAGCGCACGGTCCAGATCACGTCCCTGCTCGAGGGCCAGGTCGTCTCGATCGGGGCCGACCTCGGCGACCCCGTGCGCCGCAACCAGGTGCTGATCAGGATTCACGCACCGGCCCTGGCCCAGGCCAGGACCGCGTTCCTGCAGGCTGCGGCGAGGTCGGAACTGGCCTCCCGTGAGTACGATCGCGGCCGCATGCTGCTGCAGCAGGAGGCGATCGATCAGAAGGAACTCCTGCGCCGCAAGGCCGAGTCGGACAACGCCAACACCGAGTTCGGCGTCGCGGAGTCCCACCTCCACTCGTTCGGCCTCGACCAGGCAGCGGTGGATGCGCTCCTGCGCCGGGCACGCCAGCCGGGTGAAGGCAACCGCCACGACGAACTGGCGGATCCGTACCTCGACGTCGTGTCGCCGATCGACGGGCGCGTGGTCGCCCGCGATGTCATTGTCGGCCAGCACGTCGAGCCCGAGCGCACGCTCTTCACGGTCACCGATCTCGCCACGCTCTGGGCCGTGCTCGACGCGCGCGAGGCCGACCTGCCGTATCTGTCTGCTGAGCGGGCGGTTCGTATCCGCACGAGCGTGTACGCAGGCCGCACGTGGCCAGGTCGGATTCTCCACGTGGGCGACATCGTGGACGAACAGTCGCGCACCGTGAAGGTGCGCGTGGACACGCCGAATCCTGGGCTCCTGCTGAAACCCAACATGTTCGTCCAGGGCGAAGTCGCTGACGCGGTGAGCACGCGCGAGGTGCTCACCGTGCCGGTCGAGGCCGTCCAGACGATCAACGGCGAGTCGGTCGTCTTCGTGCGGCTCGGGGCAGACCGCTTCGTGCCGCGTCCCGTCGAACTGGGCGATCGGACCGGCGATCGCCGCACCGTCGTGCGCGGTCTCGACGAACTCGACGTGATCGCCCTCACCGGCGCGTTCAACCTGAAGGCGGAGCTATTGAAGTCCTCCCTCGCGGGGCAATGACGCGGGCACGACAACCTGTCTTCGCAGGGCTGAAGCCCTGCGCCACATCGCCGATGGCGGCGTGACGGGGTCATTCAAGGGACGGCCGATGCTCGAACGACTCATGGCGTTTTCCCTGCGGAACAGGCTGGTCATCAGCCTGGCCGTGGCCGTACTTGTCGCCGCCGGCATCTGGGCGGTGCGCACGATCCCGATCGACGCCTTCCCCGACGTGACCAACATTCAGGTCGAAATCGTGAGCGCCGCGCCGGGGCTCTCGCCCCTGGAGATCGAGCAGTTCGTCACCTACCCGATTGAAACCTCGATGCGGGGGCTCCCGGGCCTCGTGCTCATGCGGTCAGTCACGAAGTACGGCATCGCCGTCGTCACGCTCGTGTTCCGTGACGATGTCGACATCTACTTCGCGCGGCAACTGGTCTTCGAACGCCTGGCGGACGCGGAGCGGCGGCTGCCGGCGGGCGTCGACACCACGCTCGGCCCCATCGCGACAGCCATGGGCGAGATCTACCAGTACACGCTCGAGCGACGCGGCGGGCAGCCGGCCGGCAGCAGCGTCGACGACCTGACGCGGCTGCGGACCATACAGGACTGGGTCGTGACGCCGCAGCTCAAGAGCGTCGCCGGCGTGACCGAGGTGAATTCGTTCGGCGGGTACCTCCAGCAGTTCCAGGTCATCGTCGATCCGGACAAGCTCCTGAAGTACGACCTGCCGGTCGAGGCGGTGCACGAAGCGATACGCACGAACAACTCGAATGTGGGCGGCAACATCGTCTCGCAACAGTCGGAGCAGTACATTGTGCGCGGCGTCGGGTTGATCAAGTCGGAAGCCGACATCCGGAAGATCGTGCTCAAGGCCGCCGGCGGCACGCCTGTCTACGTCGGCGACGTGGGCGAGGTGCGCATCGGCCACGCCGTGCGGCAGGGCGCGGCGCAGAAGGACGGCTCGCGGGAAGTCGTCGGCGGCATCGTCATGATGCTGCGCGGCGAGAACAGCCGTGACGTGGTGACGCGCGTGGATCAGAAGGTGCAGGAGATCAACGACAGCCGGATGCTGCCGGACGGCCTCGTGATCGTGCCGTTCTACGAGCGGTCGTCGGTCGTCGAGGCCAGCACGAATACCGTGCTGAAGGCGCTGGGCGAGGGCGCCGTGCTCGTTGTCGTCGTGCTGGCGCTGTTCCTGTGGAGCGTGCGCGGCGCGCTCGTGGTGATCGTGGCGCTGCCGCTCTCGGCGCTGCTCACATTTACCGTGATGCGCGTCATCGGCCTCGATGCCAACCTCATGTCGCTCGGCGGGTTGGCCATCTCGATCGGCATGGTGATCGACGCCACCATCATCCAGGTGGAGAACGTTCAGCGGCACCTCACGCTCACGCCCGCCCCGGATTCGAGGCTGGCCACCGTGCTGCTGGCCGCCGTCGAGGTGCGCAAGCCGAGCATCTTCGGTGAACTGATCATCGCGCTGACCTTCGTGCCGATCGTGGCGCTCCAGGGGATGGAGGGCAAGATGTTCTCACCCCTCGCGTTCGCCGTCGTGCTCGCCCTGCTGTCGTCGCTGCTGCTGTCGATCTTCGTCATCCCGCTCGCGTGCCTGGCCGCACTGAAGCCCGTGCACACGATCAGTCCCGTCTACGAGATGAACCGGCGCGCGTACATGCCGATCCTGCGATGGGCGCTCCGACATCGCGTGCTCGTCGTCGCCTGCTGCGCGCTGTCGCTCGTGGCGGCCCTCGTGGCGTTGCCGCGCCTCGGCACCGAGTTCATCCCGATCATGGATGAGGGCGCCTTCGACATGGACGTGCAGCTCCTGCCCAGCGTCTCGCTCGACAAGGCACTGGACGTCTCTGGGGACATCGAGCGCCGGCTCAAGCAGTTCCCGGAGCTCGAGACGATCGTGTCGCGCACGGGGCAGACCGGCGTCGCCGTCGAGGCGCGCGGCGTGGACAAGACCGGCTTTGTCGGTGCGCTGAAGCCGAAGGATCAGTGGACCAGCGCCCGTTCGCGCGAGGAACTGACGAGCAAGATGCGCGACGCCATCGCCGACCTGCCCGGCGTGGTGGCCAGCTTCAGCCAGCCGATCCAGTGCCGCATCGACGAACTCGTCGCCGGGACGCGGGCGCAGGTGATCGTCAAGCTGTTCGGGGACGACCTGGCGGTCCTCAAGCAGAAGGCCGGCGAAATGGCCGGCGTGCTGAACGACGTGCGCGGCGCCTCGGACCTCGTCGTCGAGCGCGTCGCCGGGCAGTCCTATCTCACCGTGACCGTCGACCGCGAACGCCTGGCCCGGTACGGCGTGAATGCCAGCGACGTGCTGCACGTGATCGAGCTCGGCGTCGCCGGCATGCCCGTCGGTCAGGTCTACCAGGACAACCGCGTCTTCGACATCGCCATCCGGTTCCCGGAGGATCGCCGCCAGTCGGTCGAGGCGCTCGGCGCGCTGCTGATCGACGTGCCGGGCGGCTTCCGGGTGGCCCTGCGCGAACTCGCGGACGTGAAGATGGTGGAAGGACCCGTCCAGATCAGCCGCGAGAACGGGCAGCGCCGCATCGGCGTCGAGCTCAACGTGGCGGGCCGCGACATCGGCAGCTTCGTCAAGGAGGCGCAGGACCGGCTGCGACAGCGCGTCGCCCTGCCGTCCGGCTACTACCTGACGTGGGGCGGCCAGTTCGAGAACCAGCAGCAGGCCATGCGAAGCCTGGCGATCATCACACCGATCGTCATCGGCGTGATCTTCGTGCTCCTGCTCGCGACGTTCGACTCAGCCTGGCTCGCCTCGCTCGTCCTCGTCAACCTGCCGTTCGCCATGGTCGGCGGCGTGTTCGCCCTCATGGTGTGGGGCCTGTACCTCTCCGTGCCGGCCTCGGTGGGGTTCATCGTGCTCTTCGGCGTGGCGGTGCTCAACGGCCTGGTGCTCGTCTCCTACATCACGCAACTGCGCGCCGAAGGCGAGTCCGTCGCCGCGGCCGTGCTCCACGGGTGCGAGACGCGGCTGCGAGCCGTGCTCATGACGGCGAGCATCGCGATATTCAGCCTGATCCCGATGGTGTTCGCCACCGGCCCGGGATCCGAAGTCCAGCGCCCGCTCGCCGTCGTCGTCATTGGCGGGCTGCTGAGCTCGACGGCATTGACGCTGTTCGTCCTGCCGATTCTGTACAGCTGGGTCGAAGAACGGCGCGAGCGGCGGCGGCCTAGAACTCCTTGAGGAGCTGCTCCCTTAGGCCCGCCCTGTGCCAGGGCGACGGACGTCATCGTCAACGCCAGTCCGAACGCTCGCAGGAACATCATGACCTCCTCGGATCAACCCTCTCTGACGAAATGCGGCATCGACTCGGGAATCTCGAGTACCAGCTCCACGAGACCCTGGAAGACGCCGTCGCGGTACCACGGTGCCTGGTAGATCAGTTTGTGCACGCCGCGCTTCTCGATGGTGTACACGTTGGTGCGCGGGTGGGCGAGCAGGTCTGCCACAAGGCTTCGCGACGGCTCAGGATGGCACGCGAGCATGTTCGTGCCGACAAGGGCCCAGCCTCCGTCCGCCTCGAACGCCTTCGCGGACTTGTCGTTCATCTCGACGATGATGCCGGTGCGATCGCAGACCGTCACCGCCCCGGGGAATTCCTTCGTCCACTCCATGTCTCTCTCCCTCCGAATGGCGCCACGCGGCCACGCTGTCGTCCCTACCGGACGACGTTGCGTTTCTTCAGTTCCGTGCCCACGGCGACGGCGACCTGCTGGATGAGCTTAGGGACCGAGCCTGGATTGGTCGACTCGCTCAGACCGCTCCAGATCATCAGTTCCCCGTTGACGGCATAAACGACCGCCTCGATGCGAACGACGGTGTCGGTCCGGAGGTAGCCGGCATCCCACGCGTACGGCTGCCAATATCCGTAGTAGCTCCAGAGCGACTGGTAGTAGACCGGCATGACCGGGACGAACCCCGGGTCCCACGATTGCTCCTGGGACACGCCGGCCACGCGTACGATGACCGCACCGTCGACGCCCGCCGCCGCAATCTTCGCCTTCACCGCGGCCGGGTCCTTCGATACGTCGCCCGGCACGATCGAGTACGAGGGCTCTGCGGACGCCCCGTTCCTGCGGATCTCGGCCGTCAGCGCGTCCTCCATCGTCCGGCGCGTGGACTGCTCGCTGGTGAACCCGATCACGATGACCCTGGAAACCGGGAGCGCATGCGGATCGGGGTTGCGCCATGAGGACTTGAGCTGTGGAGCTGCGCTCACCACCACGCCCGCGAGTGCCACCACGCTGAGTGATTTCCTCCAGGTCGCCATCGTGTTCTCCCGATCCCGCATTCAGGCCCAGACCGACTGCATCGTCGCGACGGCTTGCCGGCAGTCGGTTTCGGAAATGCCGTAATGCGTCACGACGCGGAGGCGCCCTCCGCCGAAGTCCGAGATGAGCAGCCCCTTGTCCGCGAGCGCCTCGGCAAACGCCTCGGCCTTCGCCACGCTGGGCATCCGAAAGACGACGATATTCGTGTCCACTTCGGGCGGGTCGAGCACGACGCCCTTCAGGGTCTTGATCCCGTCGGCGAGGATCCGGGCGTGGCGATGATCCTCGGCAAGACGGGTCACCATGTCGCGAAGAGCCACGATGCCCGGTGCGGCGATGACGCCAACCTGGCGCATGCCGCCGCCGAGGATCTTCCGCATCCAGCGCGCGCGATCGACGAATGCGGCCGAGCCGCAGATTAACGATCCGACAGGAGCCGACAGGCCCTTCGACAGGCACAGCTGCACCGACGACACGTGCTGGGTCCAGTCCGTGAGCGGGCGGCCGGCGGCCACGGCCGCGTTGAACAGGCGCGCGCCGTCGAGATGGATGGGCAGCCCATGCTCGCGCGCGATGGCCGCAACGTCCGCGAAGTACTCCGGCGACAGGACGCGGCCGCCGCACCGGTTATGGGTATTCTCGAGACAGATCACGCCCGCCGGCGCATGGTGGTAGAAGTGATAGTGGTGCGCGGGCGAGTGAATCGCCGTCCTGATCGCGTCGAACGGCAGCGTGCCGTCCGCGCTGGTCCGCACCGGGTGGAACACCAGGCCGCCCAGTGCCGAGGCCGACCCGTTCTCGTAGTGATAGATGTGCGACTCGTCGCCGAGAATCACTTCGCGGCCGCGATCGCAGTGGGCGAGCAGCGAGGCGAGGTTGCCCATCGTGCCGCTCGTCACGAACACGGCGGCGTCCTTGCCGGTCATCTCGGCCGCGAGGCGCTCCAGCCTTGTAGCCGTCGGGTCTTCTCCAAACACATCGTCGCCCAGTTCGGCCGTGGCCATGGCGTCGCGCATGGCCTGGGTCGGCAGGGTGACCGTATCGCTTCGCAGATCGACAGGCATGAGACCTCCGGAAAGGCATTCATGATACGCCATCCATCGCAGATGTGGCGCACGGCAATGACGCCGGTTCGATCGAGC
>JAPKZP010000318.1 GCA_026393735.1 Acidobacteriota bacterium | reverse complement strand
CGTGGTGGCGTTCAGCGGTGTGGTGGCCTCGAAAACCGGCGCCGCACTCGAGACCTACAACCGCGCCCCCCGGTCGGCCGGGCGTGTGCTCGAACTCTGGCAACGTGCGAGCGGGCAGGAGGATCCCACGCTCGAAGCGGCGGTCGCGTCGTCGGATTCGGCCGCCGACGAGATTCGAACGGTGCTGGCGGGTGCGACCGACTCCGAATTCGGCGTCGAATCCCTCAAGGCGCGCTTCGCTCAGTTCGTCCTGGAAAGCCGCGTGATCATTCCCGCCGCGGGTGCGGCACTCGCCGGCGGTGACTTGACGCGGTTCGGTGCGCTGGTCGATCGATCGCAGCATGCGGTCGAGACATGGCTGGGCAACCAGGTGCCCGAAACCGTCGACCTGGCGCGCAGCGCCCGCGAACTCGGGGCTATGGCAGCCTCCGCCTTCGGGGCCGGCTTCGGTGGGAGCGTGTGGGCATTGGTGCCGCAGTCGGAGGTGGCTGCCTTCGCGGCCGCGTGGGCGCACGGCCATCGGACCCGCTATCCGGTCGCGGCTCGCCGAGCCGTGTTCTTCGAGACCCATCCCGGCCCCGCCGCCACGCGACTTGATTATCCCGTCGACGACTCCTGAGTGGGGTCAGACTCCATTTCCGCTTCCGCCCGTGGTGCCGTCGCGAGAATCGAAATGGAGTCTGACCCCAGCTTGCGAGTATTACCGTTTCTGCCATGGTGGCCGTGCCGGGCGTCAAAGTGGAGTCTGACCCCACTCAGCGTGGCCCGCCGTACTTCGCCTTGAGCGTGCGGTAGTCGGTCTTGCCGGTCCCGAGCAGCGGAATCGACTCGACGACGATCACCTGGCGGATGTAGTGGAGTGCGCTCAGCCCGGCCTCCTTGATGAGGGCGTTCATCTCGGCCCGGTCGGCCGGCGCCTTCGTGAACAGGACGATATCCAGGTTCTCCGGCGTGCCGAGCGACTCGACCGCAAACACGGGGCCGTCATCGGCCTCGCCGAAGTGCTGATGCAGCACGGCTTCAATCGCAGGCAGGGAGATCATCTCGCCACCGAGCTTCACGAAGCGCTTCAGGCGTCCTTTGAAGAAGATGGTCCCGTCCACCGTGACCGACACCAGGTCGCCCGTCCGGTACCAGGACTTGCCTTCGAACGTCACGAACGGCGACTCTCCGGTGTAGTGGAGATACCCCGAGAAGATACTCGGGCCTCTGACGAGCAGCACCCCCGTCTCGCCAGGCACGACGCGGCGCTGCGCGTCGATGTCCACCACAACGCCTTCGACCGATGGGAGCAGGCGGCCAATGCTCCCGTCGACCGGCGCGTCCATCAGATTGCAGGCGACCACCGGCGAGCATTCGGTAATACCGTACCCTTCGAGCACGATGAGGGCCGGCCAGCGCGTGCGCAGCGTCGTGTAGAGGGAGTCGGGGCACTTCTCGGCGCCCGTGACGGCGAGCCTGAGCGACGCGAGTTGACGGGTCTCGGCGACGCGCGTGACGCCAGCCAGGAAGGTCGGTGTCCCGAAGAGCACCGTTGCGCGAGAGGCGTCGATGGGCCTGGCGAGCACCGACGACTCGGGCGGGTTCGGATGAAACACCGTGCGCAATCCGAGGGCGATCGGCACCAGCACCGTGGTCGTCAGCCCGAACGAATGGAAGGGCGGAAGCATCCCCAGGATGATGTCGCTCTCCACGAGGCGGCCCATCTGGAGGATGTCGCGGACGTTCGCCAGGAAGTTGGCGTGTGACAGGGGCACCGCCTTGGGCAGGTTCTCGGATCCCGACGTGAAGAGCACGACGGCGACCTCTGGCGGCCGAACGCGGCCGAGCCCGGTCCAGCCGAGGCGGGCGCGCACGGCTGCGCGGATTTTGTCGGACGTTCCGACCGCCGCTCCGACCTCTTCGACCCAGACGAATCGCTCCTCCAGTTCGGCCATGTCGATGCCGGTCGCCGCGAGCTTCGACACGAGCGCACGCGCGGTGATGACCGACTGGACACCCAGCAGGTCCAGCGAATGCCTGATGGTCCGGACGCCCGTCGTCCAGTTGATCATCACGGCGGTCTTGCCGGCGAACATCGTGGCCAGCAGGAACACCGAGGCGCCCACCGACGCAGGCATCATGATGCCGACGTACGGACCGGGCATCGCTTCGATCACGGGCTTGAGCACGATCACGGCGGTGACGAGATCGCGGTACGTGCGGACGCCGCTCGTCTGGTCGGCGAACAGGGGCTGCGTCGGCCGCTGTGCCGCCTGCGCGAGGAAGACCTCCAGCAGGTTCTGTCCGCCCGGGAGCGTCAGGAGCGCGGGGTCTCCGGCCGACGCGAACCAGGCTGACGGTACAGGCTTCAGGTCGGCACCCTTCGCGGAGATACCTTGCCCGGCGGCCGCCAGCACCACGTCAGCGACCGTCTGGAGGCTCTCGGGCGTATCGACGGAAAACCCGAACTCGGCCTGCACCCACGCCACGAGTTCCGCGGCCGCAAGAGAATCGAGGCCGAGGTCCTTCGCAAGGTGGTGCGTCACCGCCGCGTCCTCGCGACCCGACACCTCGCGCAGGTGCTGCAGCACGAGGTCGCGCGTGGCGGGCGGCACGTGCGAGGCGTCGGCCTGGTGGTCCTTCTGCTCGGGATCGGGCAACTCGCGGACGCCGCCGGACTCCCAGAGCGCGTACGGGACATACGTGTTACGTGACGCGTGATCGTTGTAGAAGGCTTCGAGGTAGCGGTTGATCTGCGCGCGGGTGCCCGTTCGTGGAAAATCATCGGGCTCGACGAATTCCACCGTGACGCGGCGCCTCGGCATGAACAACAGGCCGTTCAGCAAGAGGTACTTGATCCCGTGGGCCATCGCCGGCCCCATCGCCGGCATCTCTCCGGTGAACCCCATGCTGAAACTGCTGCCCCACAGCCCGTTGTGCCGGACGAGGACCACGCGCACATCAGGCACCGCCTTGACGAGGGTTTCGACGCCGCTCGCGCTGCCGATGTCCTCGAGATACCCGCGCTTCAGCCGACCTGCCGGGTAGAGGAGGATGTTCTCGCCGCCGCGCAGGCCTGATGCAATGTCCGCCAGCGCGGCACGCATCCGCGCAGCCGCCTCGGCGCCCCGGCGCTCGAAATTGGGCAGGATGCGCGAGCCGTAGAGCAGGGCGATGTAGCCGAACACCGTGCGATTGACCTGGTATTCGTCCGCCAGAGCGCGCGGCTGAAACGTCGGGAAGAGCCAGGCGACGAGCATCGCCGGGTCCAGCAGCGACGCGTGATTCGGCAGGAACAGGATGCCGCGGCGTCCCTTCGCACGAATGGCGTCGAGGCCGCGAATCTCGACCCGGTAGCGCAGGGCAAAGATGGGCCGCGCCAGGAAGGCGACCAGCCTCGTGACGATCCATAACACAGGGGCGAGCATGCGGCCTCCAGACAGGGATGCGCAGAACGTACTCTGGCCGCCAGCCCGGCGCAAGGCCAACCTTCGCCCGGGCGCGGGAATCAGGGGCAATCCGCTATGATGGCGCGATGGCAGGACCCGTGATTCGCGCCGAGCAACTGGGGCGGGTCTTTGACTCGGTGCGCGCGCTGGACGGGCTCGACCTCGATGTGCCGCCCGGCATTGTCTTCGGGTTCCTCGGCCCGAACGGCGCGGGCAAGACGACGACCATCCGCCTCCTGCTTGGGCTGCTCGAGCCGTCGTCGGGCCGTGCCACCGTGCTCGGGTACGACACGCGACGTCAGGGCGACCGCATCCGTGAACGTTCCGGCGCCCTCCTCGAACATCCTGGCCTCTATGAACGCCTGAGCGCCGAGGACAACTTGGCGTTCTATGCGCGCGCGTGGAAGCTCGATCGGGTGGCCCGCGACGGCCGCATCCGGGAACTTCTCGAACCGCTCGGATTGTGGGAGCGCCGCGGCGAGGCCGTCGGCCAATGGAGCCGCGGCATGAAGCAGAAGCTTGCCGTGGCGCGCGCGCTGCTGCACAGACCCAGCCTGTTGTTCCTCGACGAGCCGACGGCCAGCCTCGATCCGGTCGCGGCGGCGTCACTGCGCGATGACCTCGGCCGGATGGTGTCCCGCGAGGGGACGACGGTGTTCCTCACGACGCATAACCTGGTCGAGGCCGAGCGTCTCTGCCAGCGCGTGGCCGTGATCAAGCAGGGCAGGCTGCTCGCGGTCGGACATCCGGACGAATTGAAGGTCCGGAATGCGACCCGAGCCGAGATCACGGGACGCGGCTTCTCCGACTCGGTGCTGGCGCGGCTGCGCGAGCGGGCGGAAGTCTCGCGGGTCGACATGCGCAACGGCCGGCTCGTGCTCGAACTGGCGGAATCGGCCGAGGTCGCCCCGCTCGTCACGCTGCTCGTCGAGTCGGGCGCGGCCGTCGAGGAGGTCCGGAAGGACAGGGGGTCGCTCGAAGATGTGTTCCTCACGCTGATGGAGGAGGATCGGTGATGGCGGACATCCTCACCGTCGCCTGGAAGGAATGGCGCGAGCTCATCTGGCTGGGCGGCACGCTCAGAGGCGGCCGAATCGGCCTCCTCATCGTGCTCGGCATGTTCGGCATTTTCCTGCCGTACCAGTCGGGCGCCGAGTGGGTCACCTCGGCGGCGCCGATGTTGTACTGGGGGTGGCTGCCGCTGATGCTCGTCAGTGGCGCCGTCTCGGATGCCTTTGCCGGCGAGCGCGAGCGCCACACCCTGGAAACCTTGCTCGCCAGCCGGCTTCCCGACCGGGCGATCGTCCTCGGCAAGGTGCTCGCTGCCGTCACCTACGGCTGGGGCATCGTGATGGCAATGCTGGTGTTGAGCCTCGTGACCATCAACCTCGCGGTGTCCGGGAAAGGACTCCTGCTGCCGCCGTGGCGTTTCGCGGTGGGCGCGCCGCTCGTGGCGCTTCTCGGCTCAGGCCTGGCGGCGACGGCGGGCGTGCTCGTGTCGCTGCGCGCGGCGACCGCGCGCCAGGCGTCGCAGACACTGAGCGTCGCGATCCTCGTCGT
>JAPKZP010000005.1 GCA_026393735.1 Acidobacteriota bacterium | reverse complement strand
TCGTACAGCGCGCGGGTCCTGCGGACGCCGTCGGTCTGTCTCAGCACCTCGCGGGCACGCTCCTCGAGGCGCTCGTCGGTAATCTCCTCGTCGTTGAAGATGACCAGTTCGCGCACCGTCCGCTGGCCGGCCTTGAGGCCGTCACCCATCTCGATGATCTTCTGGGCCACGGTGGGCGTGCGCGAAATCGACTTGATGACCGCCAGTTTGCCGCGCTCGATGCGCTTGGCGATCTCCACTTCGCCCTCGCGCGTGAGGAGCGGCACCGTGCCCATCTCCCGCAGGTACATGCGGACGGGATCGTTCGTCTTGTCGAGGGCGCCTGGCGTCAGGTCCAGCTCGACGTCATCGCCCTCCGCCTTCTCCTCGCGGAACTTCTGGTCGGAGTCGACCACCTCGATGCCCGCGCTCCCGAACGTGCTGAACAGGTCGTCCAGATCGTCCGACGAGGTGATGTCGGCACGCAGCAGGTCGTTGACCTCGTCGTAGAGGAGGTAGCCCTTCTCCTTGCCGATGGTGATGAGCTGCTGCACTTCGTCGAACTTGTCCTCGATAGACAAGGCTATCCTCCCTAGTTCCCGGAGATCCCCAGCGTCGCCATGCGCTGCAGGAGTTCACGTTTCTGTTGCCACAACCGATCGATGTCCGGACCGCCGCCCGCTTCCTGGACGCGGTCGATTTCCCGCTGCACGGCCGCGCCTTCCCGCTCGAACCGGAGGCGCTTCAACGCGAAGGCGCAATCCCGTGCCGCCGCCGGCGGGGCCGGCGCCGCCGCGATGCCCGTGACCAACTGGGCCTCCTCTGTCGTTAGACGCGCGAGGAAGGCCGCAGGTGAAGTCACGCCTGACGATTCCCGCAAGTGCAATGCCTGCTCCAGGATGGAGCGGGCCGCCAGGCCGTCCAGGTCCCGCAGTTCCACCAGGTCGAAGGCATCCGCCGCCTCGTCGGGCTCCTGCAGGAGGGCCCAGAGCAGACCCCGCTCGGCCGGTTTCAACTGCCCGAACGACGGGAGTTCCCGGGTACTGACTTCGGTCCGGCGTTCCACGGCCGCCTTGCGGATTTCGTCGCGCACCACCGACTCCGTGATCTTTGCGCGGTGGGCGATGCGGTCCGCGAACTGATCGCGGGCGGCCGCGTCGGGGATCCGCGCGGCCACGCCGAGCATGTCCTTCAGGAACGCCCGCCGGCTGTCGTCGCGCCGAAGGTCGTGTGCACCCGCCGTGCGATCCAGCAGGTAGTCGAGGTACCGCTTCGACTGCTGGAGCTGGGCCGCGTACTGCTTGCCGCTGTGATGGCGGACGAAACTGTCCGGGTCGTCGCCACCGGGCAGCACCGCCACGTTCACCTCGAAGCCCTCGGTGACGAGCAGGTCGCACGACCGGACCGCCGCGCTCTGGCCCGCCTTGTCGGGATCGAAGCTCAGCACGACCTTCGATACGAACCGCCGGAGCAGCTGCGCCTGTTGCGGGGTCAGCGCCGTCCCGCAGGTGGCGACCACCGGCAGCCGGCATTCCTGCAGCACCTGCGCGAAATCGAAGTAGCCCTCGACCAGGACGACGAATCCGGACTTCCGCAGGAACGGCTTCGTGTGATTCAGCCCGTACAGCGTCCGGCTCTTGGAGTAGATCGGCGTCTCCGGAGAGTTCAGGTACTTCGGCACCTGGTCGGGATCCATCGACCGTCCGGCGAAGGCAATCACCGATCCGGTGTCCCGCGCGATCGGCACGATCAGCCGGTTGCGGAAGCGGTCGACGACCTGTCCGCCCTCGCGCTCCAGGACCAGCCCGCTGCGGACGAGCAGCGGCAGGGTGAATCCCTGAGCGAGCAGCCACGTCTTCAAGGCATCGCGCGCCGGCGCTGCGTAGCCGAGGCCCAGCGTCTCGGCCGTGTCGGGCTTCACGCCGCGATCCTGCAGCTGCTGGCGGGCGCGCGACCCGGCCGGCGAACCGAGCTGCCCGCGGAAGTACCCCGCCGCAGCCTCGTGGATCTTCAACAGCGTCTCGCGATCGCGCGTATCGATCTCGCTGCCGTCCGGCGTCGTTTCCGGCACGGTCATCCCGAACTTGCGCGCCAGCAGCCGCACGGCGTCGGTGAAGCCGACCTTCTCGTACAGTTCGACGAACTTGATGACGTCGCCGCCCACGCCGCAGCCGAAGCAGTGAAAGAACCCCTTGTCCCGGTTCACGTGGAACGAGGGCGTCTTCTCGCCATGGAACGGGCACAGCCCCTTGTAGCTGCTGCCGGCTTTCTTCAGCGACACGTGTTCCTGGATCACCTGCACGATGTCCGCGCGTGTGCGGAGGTCGTCGACGAAGGTGGAAGGGAACAGGCCCACTAGTCTTTCAACTCCGCAACCGTCACACCCCCGCCGCCGTGCTCGTACGGGGCGGGCTGGTGGCTGGCCACGAGCGGATGCCGCTGCAGGAACTCCCCGATGGCCCGCCGCAGCTGCCCCGTGCCATGGCCGTGGATGATGCGTGCCTGGCGTTCGTCGGTCAGCAGCAGATTGTCGAGAAACCGCTCGACGCGGCTGAGCGCCTCGTCGACGGTGCACCCGATCACATTGATTTCCGTCACCGCGCTGTCGCGAGCCTGCACCTGCACGCTCACGTTCACCCGCGACACGGCTGGCGCCCCCGCGCCTCCGAGCACCTGCAGGTCGGCCAGGCGCGCCCGGAGCCGCTTGCCGCGGACGTCCACCTCGGCATCGCTGTCCTGGATGGCGGTCACGCGCCCCTCGAGACCGAGCGTGCGCAGCAGAACCCGATCGCCCACGCGCGCCGGCGCCCCCGACACGGTCGCCGCGCCCGCAGCCACGGCGGTCTCACCCCCGCCCTGGAGGCGCTCAGCCACCTGGTCGAGCGCAGCCCGCGCGTCGGATCGGGCCGCGCCCGCATCACCCGTGGACAGGGAACGGCCGTGCAGCGCCCGGCGGTTCGCTTCCTCGGTCAGCTTCTCGACCTGCCGCCGCAGGTCCTCGACGACCTTGTCGATGTCCTGCCGCGCGGCCCTGAGCCGTGTCTCGATCTCGTCGTCGACGCGCTGCCGCGCGCGGTCTTCCTTCTCCTTCAGCACTTGTTCGCGGGACCGGAGACGCGACTCGGACTCGACCAGCGCTTCGTGCTCGCGCGCGACGAGGCGCCGCTCGTGCTCGAGGTTCCGGAGGTCGGCGTCCATCTTCGCGAGGTGCTCGGCCAGCAGGGCCTCGCGCGCCGAGATGTTCCTTCGCGCCTCGTCGAGGATCGCCGGCGCCAGGCCCAGCCGGCCTGCGATCTCGAGCGCCAGGCTGCGGCCCGGCGATCCGTAGTGCAACTGATAGGTCGGGGCAAAACTCTCAGGCTCGAACCCGAATGCCGCGCAGACCACGCCCGGCGTCGTCGAGGCGTACGACTTGAGCTGCTCGTAGTGCGTCGTCGCGACCACGTGGGCCCCGCGCTGACGCAGGTGGTCCACGACCGCCAGGCCCAGCGCGCCGCCCTCGACCGGGTCGGTGCCCGCGCCCACCTCGTCCAGCAGGACCAGCGCCGGCAGCGACAGCGCTCGGTCCATCTGGACGATGTTCGTCATGTGCCACGAGAACGTGCTGAGGCTGGCCGCGATGGACTGCTCGTCGCCGATGTCCGCGAACACCGAGCGGAACACCGGGACGCGCGAACCGCCGACGGCCGGGATGTGCAGCCCGGCCTGGGCCATCAGCGCCAGCAGGCCCGCGGTCTTGAGCGCCACCGTCTTGCCGCCGGTGTTCGGTCCCGTGATGACGAGCACCGTGGCGCCCGGTACCAGCTTGATGTCGACCGGGACCGGGCCGTCAGGCTGGCGCGACGCCTCGCGGTTCGTGCCGCCGTCGGCGCCCGGGCCGTCTGCAGCGCCCGTCCGATCGCCGAGGCGGCTGGTCACGCCAGGCATCAGGAGCGGGTGCCGTGCCGCCAGCAGCTCGAACGCGCCGTCAGGCGACAGGGTCGGTTCCACGCCGTTCACGATGGCCGAGAAACGCGCCTTGGCCTGGATGACGTCCAGTTCGGTGGCCGCTTCGATCGTGCGCTGCAGATCGAGCGCGCGCCGCCGGTATTGATCGGTCAGGTGCAACAGGATGCGCCGCACTTCTTCGGCTTCCTGCTGCTCGAGCGCGACGACGTCGTTGTTGATTTCGACCGTGCTCAGCGGCTCGAGGTACAGACTTGCGCCGCTCGCCGAACTGCCATGGACGATGCCCGGAATCGCCGTGCGGTGCTCGGATCGCACGACCAGGACGAACCGCCCGTTGCGGTCCGTGACGATCTGGTCCTGCAGGTACTTCGAAGTGTCCTTGTTGCGCAGGAACGATTCGAGCGTGCCCTTCAGCCGCGACCGCTGCCGCCGCAGGCGTTCGCGCACCGACTTCAGGTCGGCGCTCGCCCCATCGGCCACATCACCCGACGGCTCGATCTTGTGGCGGGTCTCGGCAATCTCGCTGCGAAACGCGGCGCCGCCTTCGGCCAGCGCCTTGAGGGCGGGAAAGTGGCCGTCGGTCTTGCGGATGGCGGCGCGCGTGGTCTCGACCGACTCGAGGTAGTCGGCGAGGGCCAGCAAACGCAACGGTTCGAGGGCGCGTCCCTCAATCGCCAGGCTGCTGAGGATCGCCGCCAGATCGGGCGGGCCGGACAGGGCGAATCCGCCCACCAGTTCGTTGAACCGGACGCCCTCGGAGGTGGCCGCGAGCAACTGGGCCACCTTGCGTGGATCGGGGCTCGGGCGCAGGTGCGCGAGGCGCTCGTTGCCGAGCGGCGTGACGGCACACCCGCGCACCACATCCACGATGTGCGTGAACTCGAGGGCCTGAAGCACAGCTGGCTGCATACCTGTCGGGATCTCTCGTGGAGAGGTGGGGAAAGCCCTCTCGCCGGCACCTGTATCCGGCCAAAGATGAGCCTCCGAGAATAGCATGTACACACGAAGGCCCGCAACCGTTCAATATGCGATACAGGAGCCTTCCTGTCAAGCCAATAGTAGCTACAAGTGATTGATTTGGCTGGCGATGCAGGCCGCGCCGAAGCCGTTGTCGATGTTGACCACGGCGACGCCCGGCGCGCAGGAGTTCAGCATGCCGAGCAGCGCCGCGATGCCGCCGAAGCTGGCCCCGTAGCCCACGCTGGTCGGCACGGCAATCACCGGTCCACGCACCAGGCCGCCGACGACGCTGGGGAGCGCGCCTTCCATGCCGGCGACCACGATGATGACCCGTGCCGACTCGAGGCGTTCGCGCGCGCGCAGGAGACGGTGCAGGCCTGCCACGCCGACGTCGAACAGCCGGTCCACGGCATTGTTCATGACCTCGGCGGTGATGGCGGCTTCCTCCGCGACCGGGAGGTCCGACGTGCCGGCGGCGGCGATCAGAATGGTGCCCGTGCCGGCGGGGACCTCGCCGGCACGGCGCTCGATGATGCGTGCCGCCTCATGATAGGCCGCGTCCGGCACCGCGGCCCGCACGGCCTCGAACTGCTCGCGGGTGGCGCGCGTGACGAGCAGCGTGTGGCCGCGGGCGACGATCCGTTCCGCGATGGCGGCGGTCTGCGCCGTGGTCTTGCCCTGGCCAAACACGACTTCCGGGAATCCCTTTCGCGCCGTGCGGTGATGGTCGATCTGGGCGAAACCCAGGTCCTCGGATGGCTGGGCGTGCAGGATCTCGGCGAGTTGGGCGTGGGCCGCGTCGACGGTCACGTCGCCGCGCTGGAGTTCTGGGCTGCATGGATTCCCCGACGATTTCCCGGTGCGTTGAAAGACAGGCTCGCGAGAGCTATAATGAAGGATTGGATTTTGCGTTACAACAGCAGACTGCCTGAGCGACCATGACGCTACTTGAGACCTTCATCCTCGGGTCGTATTTCTTCATCCTGGTCATCCTGGCCTTCTACGGCTGGCACCGGTACTACCTGGTGTACGCCTACATGAAGAACAAGGACCGGGTACCCGGGCCGCCGCCCGCCTGGGACGGGCCGCTCCCGCCAGTCACGATCCAGCTGCCGATCTTCAACGAAATGTACGTGGTCGACCGCCTGCTGCAGGCGACCGTGAAGATTGACTACCCCCGCGAACTCCTCGAAATCCAGGTGCTCGACGATTCGACGGACGAAACCGTCGAGGTGGCCCGCGCCGCGTGCGAGCGCCTCGTCTCGCAGGGTTTCGACGTGAAGTACATCCACCGGACGAACCGGTACGGATTCAAGGCGGGCGCCCTCGACGCGGGCCTCAAGCTGGCGCGCGGGAGATTCGTGGCGATTTTCGACGCCGATTTCATCCCGAGCGAGGATTTCCTCCAGAAGACGATCCCGTACTTCCAGGACGAAGGAATCGCCCTGGTGCAGGCGCGCTGGGGCCACGTGAACGCCGACTACTCGCTGCTCACGCGGGTGCAGGGCATCCTGCTCGACGCGCATTTCGTCCTCGAGCATGGCGGCCGCAACCGGGCCGGGCATTTCTTCAACTTCAACGGCACGGCCGGCGTGTGGCGGGCCTCGGTCATCCCGGCGGCCGGCGGCTGGCAGCACGATACGCTGACCGAAGACCTCGACTTGAGCTACCGCGCGCAGTTGCTGGGCTGGAAGTTCATGTTCCTGCCGCACCTCGTCGCGCCGGCGGAGCTCCCGGTGGAGATGAACGCCTTCAAGTCGCAGCAGCATCGCTGGGCCAAGGGCTCCATACAGGTCTGCCTGAAGCTGCTGCCGAAGATCCTGCAGTCGGACCTGCCGTTCGGGGTGAAGGCCGAGGCGTTCTTCCACCTGACGGCGAACTTCAACTACCTGCTCATGTCGCTGCTGTCCATCCTGATGTTCCCGTCGATGGTCATCCGCTACAACATGGGCTGGTACGAGATGCTGCTCATCGACGTGCCGCTGTTCTTTGCGGCGACGGCGTCGGTGGCGAACTTCTACGTGGTGTCGCAGCGGGAGCTGTATCCCGACTGGAAGACGCGGCTGCGCTACGTCCCGTTCCTGATGTCGATCGGCATCGGCCTCGCCGTCAACAACACGCGCGCCGTGCTCGAGGCGCTGTTCCATCACGAGTCGGCGTTTGCGCGCACGCCCAAGTACGGGATCGAGCGCGGGTCGGACGAGTGGGTGGGCAAGAAGTACCGCCAGGCGGTGGCCGTCCAGCCGCTCATCGAGATCGCCCTCGGCCTCTACTTCACGATGACGGTGTTCTACGCCCTGGCCAACGGCATCTACGGCACGCTGCCGTTCCTGGTGCTGTTCCAGGTCGGGTTCCTGTACACCGGCCTGCTCTCCGTCATCCAGCAGTTTGGCGGCAGCAACGTCGTGCTGAGCACGCAGGTCGCCGGCGGCAAGTAGGCGCCGGCCCCGCGACCCTGCCCGTCACGTCGTTCCGGGCCGTCGTGTGTTGAAGCCCCGGCGGCGGTCGGCTACGATCAGGCGGAGGAGGCGGACCCCGTGAACTTCGGACGAGTCGCAGTGTCGGCGGTCGTAGCCTGGTTCGTCTACCTGCTGCTGAGCCCGCTCGTGAACAACTACCTGCTCGCCGAGCTGTACGCGGGGCACGCGGCCGTGTTTCGGCCCCAGGCCGAGATGAATCTCGTGCTCGGCCTCGGCGTGACGCTGGTCGGCTTCTTCGTCTTCGCGTACGCCTACGCAAAGGGGTACGAGGGCGGGACGGGTGCGGTGGAGGGCCTCCGATTTGGCGTGGTGGTGGGCCTGCTGCTCGCCTGCTTCGCCGTCACCTGGAACTACGTCGTCCTGCCCGTGTCCGGGACCCTTGCCCTCGCCTGGGTCGTCGACACGCTCGTGGAGATGGCGATCTACGGCGTGGTGGTCGGCCTCATCTACAAGCCCATTGCCGGACGCAAGTAGCACAGGATGGATCAGCAGTACGTCCGCAACTTCTCAATCATCGCCCACATCGATCACGGCAAGTCTACGCTGGCCGATCGGTTCCTCGAACTGACCGGTGCGCTGCAGCCGCGGGAGATGACCGAGGCGCAGGTGCTCGACTCGATGGATCTCGAGCGCGAGCGCGGCATTACCATCAAGGCGCACCCGGTCCGGCTGACGTACACGGCGCTGAACGGCCAGACCTACGTTCTGAACCTCATCGACACGCCGGGGCACGTGGATTTCTCGTACGAGGTGACGCGATCGCTCGCGGCGTGCGAGGGCGCCGTGCTGCTGGTCGACGCGTCGCAGGGCGTCGAGGCGCAGACCCTCGCCAACGCGTACCTCGCCGTCGAGAACGACCTCGAGATCATCCCGGTCATCAACAAGATCGACCTGCCGAGCGCGCAGCCCGAGGAGGCGCGCCGGCAGCTGGCCGATATCATCGGGCTCGATCCCTCGCATGCGATCCTGACCAGCGCGAAGGTCGGCACCGGCGTGCAGGACGTGCTCGAGGCGGTCATCGAACGCCTGCCGCCGCCGGCCGGCGACGCATCGGCGCCGCTCAAGGCCCTCATCTTCGACTCGTGGTACGACGCCTACCGCGGCGTCGTGATCGTCGTGCGCGTCATCGACGGCGTGGTCCGGCCGCGCATGAAGATCCGGCTGATGGCCCTCGGCCAGGAGTTTGAAGTCGAACAGGTGGGCGTCTTCACGCCGAAACCCGTGCAGATGGACGAACTGGGCGTCGGCGAAGTCGGCTTCATCAGCGCCACCATCAAGAAGGTCAGCGACGCGAAGCTCGGCGACACGGTGACCGAAGTGTCGCGGCCGGCCACGCAGCCATTCCCGGGATTCCGCGAGCTGAAACCGATGGTGTTCGCCGGCCTGTACCCGGTCGAAGGCCACGAGTATCCGGAGTTGCGCGATGCGCTGGAGAAGCTCCGGCTGAACGACGCGTCGTTCTTCTACGAGCCTGAAAGTTCCACGGCGCTCGGCTTCGGGTTCCGGTGCGGGTTCCTGGGTCTCCTGCACATGGACATCGTGCAGGAGCGCCTCGAGCGCGAGTTCGACCAGGACCTCGTCACCACCGCGCCGGGCGTGCTGTACCGGGTGACCACCACCGACGGCGAGGTGCACGAGATCGACAGCCCCGCCAAGCT
>JAPKZP010000327.1 GCA_026393735.1 Acidobacteriota bacterium | reverse complement strand
AGCCGATCGAGCGTCGGCTCGTACTGGTCCTTGCTGCCGTCCTGGACAATCACGTCGAACGGTCCGGCCACCTTGTGGATGAGGCGCGAGGCCTCGCCGACCATGACGTTGACGCACTCTGCGAGACCTGCCTGCGCGAAGAACGCCCGCGCGACGGCCGCGCGCGGCGGGTTGCGCTCCACGGTGAACAGCAGGCCGCCCGGCTGGAGCGTCCGCGCCAGGTGGATGCTGGAGCAGCCGTAGCCGGTGCCTATTTCGAAGATTCGCGCGGGCCTGGCGGCAGCCGCCAGGACGTGCAGGAGCCACGCCGTATCGGCGTTCAGGGCGGGCACGCCGTCCTCGCGCGATCGCCGGCGCACTTCGACCAACACCGCGTCGTCCGGCGCGGACAGCCCGGCCAGGTAGTCGCGCACCGCGCCGTGGACGAAGTCCTGCATCCGGTCATTGTAAGTCGAGACGAACGCGGCACGCGGCGGCCAGCTACAATAGTGGCATGCCCGAACGCGACCCGACGCCGGCGGCCAGGGAAACCGTCGCCGTGATCGACATCGGCGCCAGCGCCGTGCGCCTGGTCGTCGCTGAACTTGCCGCCGGCAGGCGTCCCTTCGTCGTCGAGGAAGCGTCGAAGGCCGTGTCGCTAGGCAAGGACACGTTCTCGACGGGCCGGATCGGGTTCGGCGCGATGGAAGCGGCGCTCCAGGCCCTCGAAGGGTTCAAGCGCATCATGGACGGCTACGCGGTGCGGCGCTATCGGGCCGTCGCGACGAGCGCCGTGCGCGAGGCGATCAACGGCGACACGTTCCTCGATCGCATCAGCGTGCGGACGGGGCTTCAAGTCGAGATCATCGACGGGTCGGAGGAGAGCCGCCTGGTCTACCTCGCGGTGCGCAGCCAGTTGAAGGATCATCCGGCGCTGGCCGCTCCGCATGCCCTCCTCGTCGAAGTCGGGGGCGGCTCGGCCGACATCACCGTGATCAAGGGCGACCGGCCGAAGTATTCGGGGATCTACGCGCTGGGATCGGTGCGCATGCGCCAGGGGCTGGGCCGCTGGTCGGGGGATCAGGAGCGCCGGATCCGGATGCTGTCCCGCCACATCGGCAACGTCATCGGCGACATCCGCCGGGAGATGCCGCTGCCGTCCGCGACCTACATGATCGCGTTCGGCAACGATATCCGTTTCGCGGCCCAGGAGCTGGTGGACGCGCCCGAATCGGCGGTGCGCGAGGTGTCCCGGGAGGCCTTCCTCGAATTCTGCGCGCGGGTCGAGAAGCTCGACGAGGAGCAGCTCGTCGACCGGTACAGCCTGTCGCCGGTCGACGCCGAGACGCTGGTGCCGGCGCTGCTCGTGTACCGCGCGCTGCTTCTCGAGACCGCGGCCGCGGGCATCACCGTGCCCCACGCGTCGTTGCGCGCCGGCGTGCTGGTGGACATGGCGGGCACGGGATCTGACGATCCCGCGGAGCTTGCCGACTTCAGCGAGCAGGTGCTGGCCAGCGCGGAAGCGCTCGGCGAGAAGTACCGCTACGACGCCCTGCACGCGCGGGCGGTGGCGAACCTGGCGACGCGGCTGTTCGACGAACTGACAGCCGAGCACGGGCTGCCGAGCCGCGATCGCCTGTTGCTCGAGGTGGCGGCGCTCCTGCACGACATCGGCGTGTTCGTCGGGCTCCGGGCGCACCATAAGCACACCCAGTACCTGATCCAGGCATCGGAGATCTTCGGGCTGTCCGGCGACGACCGCGCCGTCATCGCCAACGTGGCGCGCTACCACCGTCGCGGCCTGCCGCAGAAGGCGCACCTGCCGCTGATGTCCCTGGACCGGCTCGAGCGAGTGCGGGTCGGCAAGCTGTCCGCGCTCCTGCGGATCGCCAATGCGCTCGATGCCGAGCACGGGCAGAAGATCCAGAGTGTGCGCGTGACGGCGTCCGACGGAGGCTGGGTGCTGGACGTCGCGGGGGCCGGCGACCTGACCGTGGAGCGGCTCGCGGTCGAGGCCCGCACGGATCTGTTCCGCGAAGTGTTCGGCCGCGCGATCCAGTGGCGCGGCGCCGGGGTGCAGTCATGACCCGCCGGCCCGGCGGCGGCGCGAAGCCGCACACGAAACGCGCGCGCACGCCGGAGCTCTTCTTCAATCGGGAACTGTCGTGGCTGGCGTTCAACGAGCGCGTGCTGGACGAGGCCGCAGACAAGGCGGCCGCGCCGCTCGAGCGGATCAAGTTTGCCGCCATCACGGCGTCGAATCTCGACGAGTTCGTCATGGTGCGCGTCGCGCGCCTGCGCAATGCCGTGCGAGAGCACGACACCGAGCCCGACGCCGCGGGCCTGACGCCGGCGCAGCAACTGGCCCTTGTCGCGGACCGCGTGCATCAGCTGGTGACGCGGCTGTACGCGGTTGTGAACGGCGATCTGCTGCCATCTCTCGCCACGCGCGGCATCCGCATCGTCGGCGTGCACGAGCTCGACACGGTCCAGCGTGAGGCCGTCGACGCGTACTTCCGCGACGAGGTGCTCCCCGCGCTGACGCCGCTCGCCATCGACGTCTCGCGGCCGTTCCCGCTGCTCTCGTCGCTCAGCCTCAACCTGGCGGTTCGGCTGTCGCCAGGGGAGTCCGACGATGAACCGCGGTTTGCGGTGGTCCAGGTGCCGTCCCGCTTGCCGCGCCTGGTAAAGGTGGCCGGTGGGGACGGCGTCACGTTCGTGCCGCTCGAGGACATCATCCGCGAAGGATTCAAGGCGCTGTTCCCGGGCCAGGCCGTGCTCGAATCCGCCGCCTTCCGGCTCACCCGCGATGCCGAGCTCGAGCTGGACGACGAAGGCGGGCAGTCGTACGTCGAGGCGCTGGAAGAGGAACTCCGGCGGCGGCGCAAGGGAGAGGTCGTCCGTCTCGAAATCGAGGATGGCGCGAGCGAGGCCCTCGTCGCGCTGCTCGTCGACCGGGCGGATCTGGACGGCCACGAACTCTACCGCGTGCCCGGGCTGCTCGATCTCCGGGCCCTCTGGACGGTGGCCGATGTCAGCGGCTTCGACGAGCTGCATGAGCCCGGCCTGAAGCCCGTGCCCGCCCTGGGCGACAGCGAGTTGGCTCATCTCTTCGATGTCCTCGACCAGCGCGACCTGATGCTGCATCACCCGTACGACGGGTTCGAACCCGTCGTGGAACTCGTCGAGCAGGCGGCCGACGATCCGGACGTGCTGGCGATCAAGCAGACCCTGTACCGGCCAGGCACCGATTCCCCCATCATCGCAGCGCTCATCCGCGCCGCCGACCAGGGGAAGCAGGTGACCGTTGTCGTCGAACTGATGGCGCGGTTCGACGAGGAGCGGAACATCCGCTGGGCGCGGGCGCTCGAAGAGGCGGGCGCGCACGTCATCTACGGGATCCGCGGCCTCAAGGTGCACGCCAAGTGCTGTCTCGTCGTCCGGCGCACGATGCAGGGGATCCGGCGCTACGTGCACATCGGCACGGGCAACTACAACCACCGGACGGCGCGTCTCTATACGGATGTCGGCATGATGACCTCGTCGCCGGACTTCGGCGTGGATGCGTCCGCGTTCTTCAATGCGCTGACCGGGTTCTCCGACCCGCCCCGCATGCGGAAGCTCGTCATGTCGCCGGCGCAACTGCGCGATCGCGTCGTGAAACTGATCGATCGCGAGACGCGCCGCGCCCAGGACGGCCAGCCCGGGCTCATCCGGGCGAAGATGAACGCGCTCGTGGACGAGCGCGTCATCGACGCGCTCTACCGGGCGTCAAAGGCCGGCGTGCGCGTGCGCCTGAACGTCCGCGGCATCTGTGTGCTCAGACCAGGCGTCAAGGGACTCAGCGAGCACATCGACGTTGTCTCGATCGTCGGGCGATTCCTCGAGCACGCGCGCGTGTTCCACTTCCACAACGGCGGCGAAGACGAGGTCTACATTTCCAGCGCGGACTGGATGCCGCGCAACCTCGACCGGCGGATCGAACTGATGGCACCCGTGGAGGCGACAGAGAGCCGGCGCCGGCTGCTGGACGCGATGGACGTGTGGTTCAGGGACAACACCAAGGCCCGGCGGCTCGCGGCCGACGGCACGTGGAAGATCCCGGCGAGGCCGGCATCCGAGCCGCCCGTGGTCGCGCAACTCGTGCTCCACGAACAGACGCGGCGGGCGTGGGAGAAGCGTGAGGCGGCGGCGCCGGAGTCCTTCGAGCCGCTGACGGCCAAGACGCCGACCCGGCGCGTCGAGGGCGCGTCCTAGATCGGAAACCGCGATTCGGCGTCGGCCGCACGTCGGCCGCGGGTCCTGTCCGACGTGTTCCCTGTCCTCGGCTGAGCTTCGTGTGTGCTGCCTGCGGGCAGAAGGGAAGCACTTCGGCCACCCGCATCCGACGCTCCCGAATCGCGGCCTCACACTTAGTACAACAGGTACCGGCGGCGCACCGCGTCGAAGGCCGCGACGGACTCGTCCCAGGTCGCGGCGATCGCCCTGGCATCGAGCCCCGCTTCAATCTGCAGGCGAAGGTCCGGTGAGCCTGCCAGGATGTCGATGGGCATCTTGTCGTGCTCGTACTCGTACGGCGGCTGGCGCCAGGCGAAGCGCGCCGGATTCGCGCGATGGAACTGGGCCATGACCGAGACGCCCGCCAGGACCGGCCTGAATGCCTGCCGGTCGGTGACGGGGATCTGGCACCCGCCGCACGTCACTCTCGCGTGCTTCTGGAACGTCGGCTCGAAGACGACGGGCCGGAACGTCGCGCCGGGAATGGCGAAGCCGTTCAGGTCGGAGGCAAACCGCTCGGCGTCGATCCACGGCGCGCCGAGGAACTCGAACGGGCGCGTGGTGCCTCGGCCCTCCGACAGTTGCGTGCCTTCGAACAGAACCGCGCCCGGATACACGATGGCCGTGTCGAGTGTGGGCATGTTGGGTGACGGCATCACCCACGGCAGACCCGTGGCGTCGAAGTACATATTGCGCGACCAGCCGTCCGCGGTCACGACCTGCAAGTCCGCGCCGATGCCGAAGTGCTCATTGAACAGCCGCGCCAGTTCGCCCACCGTCATCCCGTGCCGCATCGGGATCGGGAAGAGCCCTACGAACGATTCGTACCCGGGCACGAGCATCGGCCCCTCGACCGCGTCGCCGCCGATGGGATTGGGGCGGTCGCACACGACGACGGGGATGCGGTGGCGGCTCGCCGCGCGCAGGCAATTCGCCATCGTGTAGATGAACGTGTAGATGCGGGCGCCCACATCCTGCAGGTCCACCACCAGGACGTCGAGGTCGATCAACATCTCGGCTGTCGGCTCGCGCGTGTCGCTGTAGAGCGAGTAGACCGGCACGCGTCGAATGGCGTCGGCCGCGTGCGGCGACTCGATCATGTTGTCCTGGAGATCCGATCGAAACCCGTGCTGCGGGCCGAACAGCGCCGAGAGCGTCACGCCCGGCGTGCGGAACACCAGGTCCGAGGCGTGATCGAGGCGGGCGTCGACCGACGCCGGGTTGCAGACCAGTCCCACACGCAACCCTTCGAGTTGCCGCGACGCCAGCAGGCGGGTGAGTCCGGGCACGACAGGCATGCCCACGACTATACCAGCAGCGGCTGCGGACAGCCGCCGCGCCCTTCTCCGACTTCGTGAGCCGGTGTATGCTGCCCGCGATGAACACCACGGGGCGGCCGACGCCTGCAGGCCCGCATCGCCGGTACAACCCGCTGCTGGACGAGTGGGTGCTCGTGTCCCCGCACCGGCTCGCCCGGCCGTGGCAAGGCCAGGTCGAGGCCGCGCATCCACCGGGTTTGCCTGCCCACGACCCTGACTGCTACCTGTGTCCTCGAAACAGGCGCGCCGGCGGTGAGCACAACCCGGACTACCGCGACACGTTCGTGTTCGACAACGACTTCCCGGCCCTGCTGCCGCCGGTGTCCGGTGCTGACGGCGGGCCGGACGATCTGCTCCACGCCGAGCCGCAATCCGGCATCTGTCGCGTGGTCTGCTTTTCCCCGCGCCACGATCTCACCCTCGCCCGGATGGACATGCCAGGGATTCGCAAAGTGATCGAGGCGTGGACCGCCGAGGTCGAGCGGTTCGGGCGGCGAGGCGACATCGGCTACGTGCAGGTCTTCGAAAACAAGGGGACGGCCATGGGGTGCAGCAACCCGCACCCTCACGGTCAGATCTGGGGGTCTGCCGCGGTGCCGCATCTGCCCGCGCGCAAGATGGCGATGCAGCGGCGCTACTTCGAGAGGCACGGCCGCGACCTGCTCGGCGACTACCTGCTCAGGGAACTGGCCGCCGGCGAGCGCGTGGTCTGCCGCAACGAGGCCTGGGTCGTCGTCGTGCCGTTCTGGGCCGTGTGGCCGTTCGAGACGATGGTCGTACCCGTGCGGGCGGTCGACTCCCTGCCCGCGCTGACGTCCGACGAGCGCGAGGGGTTGGCGGACATCCTCCGCCGCCTCACCGTGCGCTATGACAATCTCTTCGCGTGCTCGTTTCCGTACTCCATGGGCTGGCACGGCCGGCCGACCGACGGTCAGTCGTACCCGGGATGCCGCCTGCACGCCGTCTACTTTCCGCCGCTCCTGCGATCGGCCGACGTCCGGAAGTTCCTGGTCGGGTACGAAATGACCGCCGAGCCGCAGCGCGACCTGACCGCGGAGTCCGCGGCCGAGCGTCTCCGCGCGCAGTCCGAGACGCACTATCTGATCCAACTCTCCCATCACCGTCCGGAGTAACGCACCATGCCCATCGTCCGCTCTGTTGTGGTTGTCAGCGTCGTGGCCTGTGCCGTGGCGGTGTTGTCGGCCGCCAGGCAGGCTTCGGTCCAGGCCGGCGGCATCACCGCCGCGAGGATACTCGAGCACGTGACGGCACTGTCGGCCGACGACAAGGAGGGCCGCGCCCCGGGGACGGTCGGCGAGACGCGCACGGTCGCGTATCTGGTCGACCAGTTCAAGCGGCTGGGGCTCAAGCCCGTAAACCCCGACGGCTCCTACGTGCAGCACGTCCCGCTCCTGGCCTTCACCGGCCGTCAGACGGCGTCGTTTGCGGTCAAGGGCCATCGCGAGGACGTCGCGATTCCCGACGAGGCGGTCGTGGTGTCGCGCAAGGGTCTGCCTGACGTGTCGGTGACGGACTCGGAGATGATCTTCGTCGGTTACGGCGTCGTGGCGCCGGAGTTCGCGTGGGACGACTTCAAAGGCCTCGACGTCCGCGGCAAGACGCTCGTGATGCTGGTGGGCGACCCGCCCGTCCCGGATCCGGGCGACCCCTCGACGCTGGACCCGAAGACGTTCAAAGGACCGGCGCTGACCTACTACGGGCGCTGGACCTACAAGTACGAGATCGCGGCGCAGAGAGGCGCCGCGGCCGTCATCCTGGTTCATGAGTCCGGGCCGGCCGGCTATCCCTACGATGTGGTGAAGAGCAGCTGGAGCCGCGAGAACTTCGTCGTGCGGGCGCCCGACGAGGCCTCGCGCCACGCATCGGTGGACGCGTGGCTGACCCTGGATCGCACCAGGGCCCTGCTGGCGTCGTGCGGCCTCGACTTCGACACGCTCAAGGCGAAGGCTGTCACGCGCGCGTTCACGCCCGTGCCGCTCGGCGCGACCGCGAGTTTCACGGTGACGAACACACTCAGGCCCGTGGATTCGCAAAACGTAATCGCTCGCCTCGAGGGCAGCGACCCCGTGCTCAGGCACGAGTTCGTCGTCTACAGCGCGCACTGGGACGGCTTCGGCATGAACCCGGCGCTTGCGGGCGACCAGATCTCCAACGGCGCGCTCGACAACGGGTCCGGCATGGCGATGATGCTGGCGATCGCCGAGGCCTTCACCAGACAGCCGATCGCGCCGAAGCGGTCGATCCTGTTTCTCGCGCCCACGGCCGAGGAGTCTGCCATGCTGGGCGCGAAGTTCTACGCGACCCATCCGCTGTGGCCCCTCGAGCAGACGCTGGCTGACATCAACATGGACATCATGAACTTCTGGGGGCGCACGCGTGCCATCGTGTCGATCGCCCAGGGGACGTCGACGCTGGACGACGTCCTCGCCGCGGAGGCTGCAAGGCAGAACCGCATCGTGCTGCCGGACCCGGAGTCGGAAAAGGGCTACTTCTACCGCTCGGACCATATCGAGCTCGCCAAGCTCGGCGTGCCCGCCCTGCACTTTCTCCATCCCGGCGCGGAGTACATCGGCAAGCCGCCGGACTATGGCCAGCGGATGCGCGACCAGTACACCACGCAGGCCTATCACAAGGTGACCGACGACGTCCGATCGGACTGGGATCTGGGCGGGGCGGTCGAGGACGCGACGCTCCTGTTCAACGTGGGCCGGGTCGTGGCAAACGGATCAGGCCGGCCCGAATGGCATCCCGGCACGGAGTTCTGGGCCGCGCAGCAGGCGCTGCTCAAACGGAAGTAGCGGCCGAGGTTCGGACGCGTCGCGGAATACTGTCGTCCGCTACCGCGCGCCTGATTCGAGTCGCTGCTTCATCTCGCCGAGTTGCTGTTCGAGGGCGTCCTTCGCGCGTCCCCGGACGAGCGACCGCCTCATGCCGGCGAACTGACCTTTGAGCGCTCCAACCTGTGTGCGGTTCACGTAGACGAGGTAGATGCCGTGCCCGGGTGTCTCGCCGGCGTCGATCGCAAACGTGAGGCCGAGCGATGCCTCGACGTAGTGGGTGGCGTAGATCTGCCTGGCCGCGACAATGATGGTGTTGGCCCACGCCGGATCCTGATGGATGCTGACGTGCGTGACGCTCACCACGGGTTTCAGGCCCAGGTCCTCCTTCGACCAGTAGAAGAACGTATCGAGGAGCGGCAGGGGCCTGCGCGGATAGTCCAGGAGATAGCGCTGAAAATCCCGTGATGCCGTGCGGAGCGCCGTCGAGCGTTCGAGGAGTCGGTTCGATTCCTCGGCTAGGCTGACGGCAGGGCTCTTGTCGGCGTAGACCGCGAGAGCGGCGGCGCCCTGCTCCTGGTACGCCGTGACGTACGCGGCAATCCGGCTGCGGAAGAGCGACAGCGCCTCGGTGCGCCACGCTGACTCCGGCGTCGCGGTCAGCCGCCGGAAGTCGGCCATCCACTCAGCGGGCAACCTGACTTTGCATCGGCCGGGCTCGCACGTACGCAGCGCATCGATGGCTTCGTCACTCAGCGTGAGCCGCGCCATGTCGCCCGCAGACGGAGGCGCGGAGAATCGCCCGATCTGCAGGACGGCCTTGTGGTGCTTGAACCGTTCGATGTCCCGGTAGCGGGTGAAGAACTCCTCTTTCGTCACCGCGACGCGCACGGCCCCGGCGACGGCAATCTCCTTCTGCTGATCGGTCTCCAGCGTCCGGGCCATCGCCTGCCCGTTGCGGATGAGCACCAGTTGGCCCGGCGTGAACCCGATGTCGCGGAGCAGGATTGACTGTGCCGGTTCCGGCACGATTGGACCCTGGGACAGTCCGGGCGCGATCGAGACGAGGCTAATCGCGCCAATCACCGATACCCGGAGGCCCCGCGGTGGTCTCATCGTCCCCTCGGCATGACAGGTCCGAGACCGACGTAGACGCGGTACCGCTTCTCGCCGCCGACGCTGGCGCCGGCAAACACCGGGCCGATCGGCGACTCGAGTATGAACGCTGCGGACAGGCTCGTACGGAAGGTGGCATCGCGCATCCGCTCGAAGGTCGCTCCTTCGTCGAGCCACGCGCCGACGTACAGCCGTCCCGCCGCCCCTTCGGCGAGGCGCGCCACTTCGTGGAAGTAGCCGACGTTCGCGAGCACGTAGTTGCTGCCGCGCAGCTCGTCCGTGTAGTAGGCGCCGAGACGGAACGGCCCCCCGAGCGTGAACGCGTGCACGAACGTCGCGTCGCCGAACGACGATCCCCCTTCGCCTCTCAGGAACAGCCGGCCCCGGCGGCTGACGGAGTGGAACCAGGACAGCCGTGTTTCGCCGGACCACAGGTCGTGCGGTTCCTGCGCGGCAGTGCCGTCCGCCGCCACGAGATCCGGCGACTTGAAGTAGCGCCGCACCGAGGTCGCCCAGTAGAGCCCGCCTTCGGGAATCGTCGGGCCGGTCTGGCCATCGTAGACTGCCGACGCCAACGCGTACTGCTGCGCGCCATCGACGCTCGGCAGCCCGCTCTCCCCGATGCGTGTCTCGGCGAGGCGACGAACAGGCCCGTCCGGCCGACGGGCCGGTAGAGTTCCGCGGATGCCGCCAGGGTGGTGCCCAGACTGACGTCGATGCGGCCTTCGGATCCCGTGCCGACCACGTCGAAGAGCACGACACGGCCGCGGATCGTGGCGGTGACGTCCGACGACTGGGTGTTCTGCAGATCGAGCCCGACCAGCAGGAACGGCGGGCCGTTGGACTTCGGCCGGATCGACACGACGAGACCGGGCCGCTCATCGCGGATTTCAAAGCGGTAGCTGGCCGCCTCGTAGCGCCCGGCACCCGTCAACTTTGTCAGTTCGGCGTCCACTCGATCGGCGTCGAACGGCTTGTTGAGCGACGAGGCGAGCCGTCGCTGGATTTCGGCGGCCTCGAGGGTCGAGACGCCCTCGACCGCAATGAACGTCGGGGCGGGCAGAGCGGTCCGCCGTCGGGCGCGGCGCGCGGCCGCCCATGCCGCGTAGTCCGGCTCGCTCAGGGCGAACCGCTGCAGTTCCGCGGCGTGCGCCTCTGCCGCGGCGTAGCCCTTACGCACGAACCCGTCGGCGCGTGCAAAGTCCGTCGACTCGAATCCCTTCAGGTCCGGGACGAGCACGAGACTGGCCGACTGGAGAGCGAGGCGGGTCGCGGCGCGCATCATCACGTCCAGGGTCTCGCCCAGGACCGCGAAGATCGTGTCGGATCGCTTCTCGTGGCTGAGGTCTTCCCCGACGTCCACCGCGATGACGGTGTCCGCGAGGCCCGTCGCCTTGACGACATCGGCGGGGACGTTGTTCAGGACGCCGCCATCGACGAGGACCTTCCCGTCGACATGGACCGGCGAGAACACGCCTGGAATCGCCATCGTCGAACGGAGCGCCCGAGCGAGCCAGCCGGCGTCGAAGACGACGGCACGCGCCGTGCGCAGATCTGCCGCGACGCAGCGGAACGGCGTCGGCAGGTCGTTGAAGCTGATGTCGGTCGGGTAGGGGGCCGCGATGCGATCGAACAGGAGATCGACCTGGGCGCCGGGGCTCAAGCCGCTCGGCAGCTTCAGGCCGCCCTTCAAGCCGAAGTTCAGTTGCGACGGGAAGGCGCGGGCGTCCTCCTTGCGGCGGAACGTCTTGAACACGAACGGCGTGTCCGGCGCGAGCACCGCCGACCAGTCGAGCGAGTCGACCAGCGCGCGGATTTCCTGCGGGGACATGCCCGACGCGTAGGCGCCGCCAATCAGGCCGCCCATGCTCGTGCCGCCGACGACGTCGATCGGGATGCGGTGCTCCTCGAACCACTGAAGCACGCCGATATGGGCGAATCCGCGGGCGCTTCCGCCGCCAAGCGCGAGCCCGACGCGGATGCGGGGAGCCGGGGATTGGGCCGCCGCCGGCAGGCTCGACCACGCGACCAGGATTGTTGCCAGCAGGACCGTGGCCCGCGCACGCCGGGAGCCAGACGCGATCGTCTCATTCATGCACGCAAAGTGTATCGCGAAGCGGGTACAATCGTGCGCGTGCCACGGGCGTTCTTTCGCGAGGGCCGGCGGTTGCTCGTGCGTGCCATGCACGTGCTGGGGTCGAGGACGCTGTTCGTCGTGTCGGCCGACTGGACGGACCCGGGTGCAGCGGTGCCAGGTGCGCCTATTCAGACGGCGGCCGCCACGCGGCTTTACCGCGCGGTCGTGGCGTTCCAGGACGGAGGCCGCGGATTCGAGGTGCTGGCCCGGATGCGCAGCACGGTCCAGATCTACCCGACGGGCACGAAGGTGGATGTCGTGTATCCGCGAGGGCAGCCCGGGCGTGCGCAGTTGCGTCCGGAACTGGCCGACTTCTGGTCCCAGGCGAGCGTGTTGCTGATGGCGACGATTCTCGGAGCCGGCACCGCCTACGGGTGGTGGACGTCGACGCGCAGGCGGGCGGCTCGGCGAAGACGCGTTGTCAAGGCTGGCCGCTAGATGCTAGACTGTTTTCTTTGTGAGGCGGCCGACGAATCGTGTTGGGGCGGTTAGCTCAGCGGTAGAGCACCGGCTTTACACGCCGGCTGTCACAGGTTCGAACCCTGTACCGCCCACCACTTCGGGCAGCGCGACGGTTCGGCCACACACTTCTCGGAGATCGGGCAGCACAGTGACAGTGGCTGCCACACAGCGACTCCGGCAGGTGCCGCCACGAGCGGGGTTGTAGTTCAGCTGGTTAGAACGCCGGCCTGTCACGTCGGAGGTCGCGGGTTCGAGTCCCGTCAACCCCGCCAGTTTCTTGGGGTCAGGTCCAAAACGCAGCCTTCTCCAAGATCTTGGTTCCGCACCGTCGAGGAATGCGCGCTGTCTGTCATGCGTCTTCCTCACACCTTCTGATCTCCGACATCCACCTCCTCACCCACGCCGGCGTCACGGCGTCGTCGGAGCGGGCGCAGGATCTGTCCAACAGTCACCCGGTGCAGTCCGAGGTGTCTGGCGATTTCGGTGAGTCGGTAGCCGAATCGCAGGTGCGCGCTGCAGATCCGGTCGTTTCGGTCCTTGGTCGAGCGGGCGAGATCGAGCAGTTCCGCAAGCGACGGTGGAGGACACAGAGTCTCTTGCCGGGGGATGGCTCGGCTGACGGTCTTCGCCAACTCCGCCCTCTCGTCTTCAAGAAAGGACACGTCGCCGATGCAGCGGCTGCCTCTCCGGATCAAACGGCCCACGGCCCCATACTGCGCACTTCTGGTGCCGCAAACGAATTCTCGGTACGCCATCCCCGGCGTCACACCCGGGCCGCAGGAGAGTAGGTCGTGGAGCACCTGCACGTCCAGGGGCGCCGGCGCCAGTTCCAGTCCTGCCGTCGCTTGGTAACTGCTCCATCGCCAATCCTGAGGGTGCTTCACAAGGCCCGCCCGCACCGGGTTCAGGACGATGTAGCGGCACGCGACCAACAGGTACGGGTCCTTTTGGATGACCTGCGCTTTGAACCTGCCCTGGAACACGTGACCGCACCGACCATGCCGACGATTCCACCACTGGGAGTAGACGCCGTTGAGGTGCTTGATGGCGGCAGACAGATTCGCCGCGGGCGTGACCACGGCCAGATGATAGTGATTCGGCATTAGGCAGAATGCATGGCAGACGATGCCGAATCGACGCAGTGTGTCTTCAAGGACGGTGAGAAAGCGGCGGTGGTCCAGATCGTCGAGGAAGATCAGGCCCTTGGCATTCCCCCTTGCCATGACGTGGTACACGGCGCCAGCAAACAGGATGCGAAGTGGACGTGCCATGGCCGTTTGCATTCGCAAGGACCGTTCCAGCGCCTGCGCCCGTGTTGATCGGGAAATTCTGAGGAGGGTGAATGTGTGTCGCAGAAGCTGCGGTGCACGCGCGGTCTGGCGGCTTCAGTTTCTGCACTCCATCCCGCGCCACCGCGACCCGGCCCGTGGCACTCGGTGGCGGGATTCTCACGACGTCGCGGTTCGGGCCTGACCTCGGAAGCCATCGGCCAGAGGTCCTCTTCGAACCTCGACTGAACGGGATTCGTGAGCCCTAAGCCCGTCATTCCTATCCAATTGTCCGAAGAAGGCTGCGTTTTAGACCTGACCCCAAGTGACGCCTACTGATTCGCGAGCGCGAACAGCAGAATCACCAGCAGTACCGCCATTACCACGAAGAAGATCTTCCATGCGCTCTTCGGGTAGCGGCCGGCGATGACGCCCGTGTAGCCGTTTGCGACCACCTGGAACGTCTTCTTGCCGAACGTGTAGGTGAGGAGCCAGATCGGCACGAGCACGTGCTTGAAGGTCTCGCCCGAGTACTGGGGCTCGATCTGGAGATTCCGGAACGTGTCGCCGGGCACCTGTTGCCCGCACAGTTCCATCAGCTTTCCGTGCATGGCGTCGCGGGACTGTTTGGCCGCGTCGACGAGGACGACCTGGTAGTGCTCGACGACGAAACCCGACAGATACGCGGTGTCGTAGGGCACGACCTCGGCTGTCGGAAACGGCTCCACCTGCTGTAGCAGGCTGAGGTCCACGCCCTTCGTGCCGGCGATCGGCTCGTCATCGAAGAAGTGATCGATCTCGCCCGAGGCGTGTTCCCAGCGGGTTCGCTGCACCTGCCTCGTCTGCGTGTGCCCCTGGTTGTCGCGGTACTCCTCGGTCACGTAGTAGTGGTAGCCGGCTTCGGCCTCCCACCGGCAGTGGACCTGGGCGTCGAAGGTCCAGTAGGGGATATAGAGGCCCTTGATCTGATCGACCAGGGCCTTGCTCTTGAGCGCGTTCGGCGCGAACCACTTGCTGCCGTACCACCGCTTGATGTTGTCGCGCACCTGTGTCTGCGTGGCCTTGAACGGCAACAGGCTCTGCGGCCGGATGGGCGACTTGACCTCCTGGTAGTCGACCAGCGCCGGCGAGCCGCAGAATTCGCAGTTCTGGCCCATCCGCGCGGGGTCGTAGACCATCACGGCCTTGCAGCTCTGACACTGCACGCTGCGCCGCTCGGTCTGCCACCCGCGCTGCTCCTCCGGCAGTTCGCGCAGCGCCTTGATGAGGTCGAGTTCCTGGATCTTCCCGGTGTCCTTGTCGATCTCGTAGGGCGCCTCGGTGCCGCAGAACGGACACACGAGCAGCTGCTTCGAGGCGTTCCATTCGGCCTGCGCGCCACACGCCGGGCACGCATGTTTCTGCAGAGCGGCGACTTCCGCCATACGATTCGGCTCCGGGACGAGGATGAATCAGGCGGGGCGGTCCGGCCAGGACCGCCCCAGACACGCATCCGTTCGATGCCGATGGCTACTGCGCGAGATAGGCGTCGAGCGCGGCCTTCGTGATGCGGTAGCTCGTGCCGATCTTCTTGGCCTTGAGCTCGCCGGACTGGACGACTGCCATCACGTCGGCCTCGGACACGCCCAGCACCTTCGCC